>JAUVTI010000026.1 GCA_030601605.1 Gemmatimonadales bacterium | reverse complement strand
CCGAGCGACAGGCAATGAAGAACATCGTGCAGGCGGTGGACCAGGTGGCCGACCGGCTGGGCAACACCCGAGCGGTGTGCCGCAAGTACTACGTTCACCCCGCCGTGCTCGACGCCTACGAGCGAGGACTGGTGATGGTGCGGCCGCCCGCACCGCCCGTCGAGCTCGACGAGAAGCGTGAGCGACAGTCAGCCGCGCTGCGCCGCGAGGAGGCAGCCGTCCTCCAGTTCCTGCAGCGTGTCCTGGAGCAGGAGCCCCGCAACGGCTGAGCGCGCCCAAATGTCCCAAAACGAGCATGTCCTGCCCCACATGCGGCCTAGTCCCGGGCCGCCATGGTCCGCTTATTGCTAGCAGGTAGCAGATACCCAAATGATGGAACCGGAGAAGCCCCTCGACCTCGAGCAGCTCGCCGCTTGGCAGGAAGGCGACGTGGCGTACTATCTGCACGCCTCGCCGGCCGGTCCCGGCGGCCGTGTCATAGTGCTGACCGCGGTGGGGCCGGAGCGGGAGCATCGCTGGGTAGTGCTCCCCCAGGGCAAGACCACCGAGAGCCTCGCCGCCAAGTGGGGCCGCGCCAGCGACTCCGAGCGCACGCAGATGGCGGAGCTGCTGCTACCGCGCTCCCGTTCGGCCTGACGACCACCTCAGCAGATTCTCGGCAGCTGCTCTCCGGGGAGCATGTCTACCACCCGCGTTCCGCCGATGCCCGTCCTCATGGCGACGAGGCCCGGGTGCGCCTCCACGACGCGGCCGACCACGGTTGCTTCTTCGCCCAACGGGTGGGCGCGCAGCGCCGCAACGGCGTTCTGCTCCGATCCACCCTCCACCATGGCGATCAGAATCCCCTCGTTGGCGACGTAGAGCGGGTCGAACCCGAGAATCTCGCACACCGCGCGCACCGGACCCGGTATGGGCAACGCGTCCTCCACCAGCTCGACCCCGACTCCCGCGCTCTCCGCGATCTCGTTGAGGGCGCTGGCAACCCCGCCGCGCGTGGGATCGCGCAGCACGTGCACGGCGTCTCCAACCTGCTCCCTGAGCAGCTCCACTAGCGGTGACAGGGTGGCCGCGTCACTCTCGATCTCCACCTCGAACTCCAGCCCCTCCCGCACCGCCATCACGGCAATCCCGTGCCTCCCGATCGGCCCGCTGACGATCACGGCGTCCCCGGCGCGCGCCAGATCCGGCGCCGGCGCGAAGCCGCGATCGAGCTCCCCTATCCCCGTCGTGTTGATGAACACGCCGTCGGCCTTGCCGCGCTCAACCACCTTGGTGTCGCCCGCCACGATCGGCACGCCGGCCTCCTCGGCGGCCCGGGCCATCGCCGCGATGATGCGGTCCAGCACCTCGAACTCCAGGCCCTCCTCCAGCACGAACCCGGCCGACAGGTAACGCGGACGCGCCCCCATCATGGCGATGTCGTTGAGGGTGCCGTGAACGGCGAGCGATCCGATATTGCCGCCCGGGAACTCCAGCGGGCGGACCACGAACGTGTCGGTGGAGACCGCGAGCCGCCCCGCGGCGACCTCCACGATCGCCGCGTCGGTCAACTTGGCCAAGGCCGGGTTGGAGAAGTGGGGCAGGAAGCGCTCCTTCAGGAGCGCCGCGCTCATCTTGCCCCCCGAGCCGTGTCCCAGCTGGACCCTGTCGTACCGCGAGAACGGGACCGGGCAGTTCACGCCGTCGGCGATGGAGGAATCCCCCAACTCAGGCCCCGCTCTCACTCGGCGTGCGGAAACGGCCGTAGTTGTAGTAGGCGGCGCAGGCCCCCTCGGAAGAGACCATCGGCGCCCCGAGCGGATTCTCCGGTATGCATTTGGTCCCGAACGCGGGGCACTGGTTGGGCTTGAGGATGCCGCGCAGCACCTCCCCGGCGTGGCACTCCTCCGACTCCTCCGCGGTGATCGTGTGCACCCCGAACTTCTGCTCCGCGTCGTAGGCGGCGAACTCCTCGCGCAGCCCGAGTCCGCTCGACGGGATGTTGCCGAGGCCGCGCCACTGCCGGTCCACCACATCGAAGACCTTGCTCACGACTTCCTGCGCCGGCCGGTTGCCGTCACGCTTCACCGACCGCACGTACTGGTTCTCGACCTCGTGGCGGCCCTCTTCGAGTTGCTTCACCGCCATCAGGATGCCTTCCAGGATGTCCACCGGCTCGAAACCGGTCACGACGATCGGCACCTCGTACTTCCTGGCCAGCGGCTCGTACTCCGTCCACCCCATGACCGTGCAGACGTGTCCCGCGGCGAGGAATCCCTGCACCCGGTTGTCGGGCGATTCGAGCAGCGCGACCATCGCCGGCGGCACCGTCACGTGCGACACGAGCACGCTGAAGTTCTCGATTCCAAGCTCCCGGGCGCGCCAGACCGCCATCGCGTTGGCCGGGGCCGTCGTCTCGAATCCCACCGCGAAGAATACGACCTCCTTGTCGGGATTTCGCCGCGCCAGCTCCAGCGCGTCGAGCGGCGAGTACACCACGCGAACGTCGCCGCCCCGGGAGCGGACCTGAAACAGGTCCATCTCACTGCCCGGCACGCGCAGCATGTCGCCGAAGGAAGTGAAGATCACTTCGGGGCGCGAAGCTATGGCGAGCCCGCGGTCGATCTGCTCGAGCGGCGTCACACACACCGGGCAACCAGGCCCGTGGATCATCTCCACGGCACCGGCCAGCAGCTCGTCGATGCCCTGCTTCACGATTGTGTGCGTCTGCCCGCCGCACACCTCCATCAGGACCCAGCGGCGCGTCGCGACCTGCTTGATGCTGTCAGCCAGGCCGCGTGCGATCCTGCCGTCCCGGTATTCGCTGAGGTACTTCACGACGCCTCGGGCGGTTGCGGATTGAGGCTCTTCTCAGCCACCTCCCGCATCCACTCCAGCTCGTCGAGTTGACTCATCTCCTTCAGCACCTCGAAGGTGCGCCTGGCCTCCTCTTCGTCCACCTTGGAGATGGCGAAGCCGACATGCACGATGGCGTAGTCGCCGACTTCCACTTCACCTGCGAGATACGCGAGGCACACCTCGCGCTTCACGCCGCCGAAATCGACGACGCCCATTGGGAAGCCGCCGTCGTCGCGGATCTCGACGATCCGCCCTGGTATCCCGAGACACATCATTACCTCCGCGACATGCGCATGGCGGCAACCGCCGCCTGGCCGTAGCTGATGGAACCGTCGTTGGGACTCAGGAGCCGCGGCGCCAGCACCCGCAGGCCACGCCGCTCGAGCAAGCCGCGCGTGGTGGCAAGCAGCCGTGCGTTCTGAAAGCACCCGCCGCCGAGGGCGACTGTCCCGAGTCCCGCTGCATCCGCCACGCATCCGACGATCTCGACCGTGGCGTGAGCGACACTCTCATGGAAGCGCGCGGCCAACTCCGAGACATCCCTTCCCGCCTGGCGCTGCTCGCCCAGCGCCGCCAGCAGGGGCAGCGGGTCGAGGTACCACTTCTCATCATCGCCCTCGAGCACCGGGAAGGGCAACGGCTCGGCGGCACGCTCCCCCGCGAGGGCCTCCAGCTCCATCGCGGCCTGGCCCTCGTAGTGCGCCACCTGGCGCGTGCCCAGCACCGCCGCCGCCGCGTCGAACAGCCGCCCCATGGACGACGCGAGCGGCGAGTTGAGTCCGCGCGCCACCTGCTGTTCCGCGATGGCTCTCTCCTGTGGATCCACTCCCTCGAACGCGCGAGCGAACGAGTCCGTGAGTGAGGGCTCGAGCGACAGATACCCGAGCGCGACACGCCAGGGCCTCCGCACCGCCAAATCGCCGCCCGGAAGCGGAGCGTAGCGAAGCTGCCCCCGGCGCTCGTAGTCGACGAGGTCCGAGACGAGGATCTCCGCCCCCCAAACAGCCCCGTCGTCACCGTACCCGGTGCCGTCGTAGGAGACCCCAATGACCCGATCGATGACACCGTGCTCCGCGGCCACTGCGGCGGCATGGGCATGGTGATGCTGCACCACGATCGTCTCCCCGAGCCCCAGCTCCTCGGCCACGCGGGTCGAGAGGTACCCCGGGTGCATGTCCCGCACCGCCACCTCGGGCTCCACGCGGTACAGCTCCCGGAACGCGGCGAGCGCCGCCCGGAAGTGCTCGAGCGTCTCCAGGTTCTCGAGGTCCCCAATGTGTTGGCTCACGTACGCCGTGGCGCCGTGCGCCAGGGCGAAGGTGCTCTTGAGATGCGGTCCCACCGCCACGAGCGGAACCGGCGCGGCCACCGGAAGCTCCAGTGGGAGGGGCGCGTACCCCCGGGCGCGGCGCAGGAAGAGCGGCGCACCGTCAGCGAGCCGCACCACCGAGTCGTCGTAGCGTGCCACGATCTCACGGTCGTGCAGCAGGAAGACGTCGGCTATGTCACCGAGCCGGGACCGCGCGTCGTCGTTCGCCGTCGCGATCGGCTCCTCGCTCAGGTTGCCGCTCGTCATGACCAGGGGCCGCCCGACGAGCTCCAGCAGCAGCTGGTGCAGCGGCGTGTACGCGGTCATCACGCCGACGGTGTCGAGGCCTGGCGCCACCGAGGGCGCGAGTCCCGCATCCGGCAGCGTTCGCAACAGCACGACGGGCCGCTCCCGCGACGTGAGGAGCCGCTCCTCCCCGGATCCGACTCTGCCCAGGCGGCGCGCCTCCTCCAGCGTGCGCACCATCACCGCAAGCGGCTTGGCCTCACGCGCCTTGCGCCGCCGCAGCCGGCTCACGGCCTCGTCGTTCGTGGCGTCGGCGGCGAGGTGGAAGCCGCCCAGCCCGCGGATTGCCACGACCTTGCCGTCAGCCAGGCACTGCGCGGCTCGCTCCAGCGCGGCCGCGCCACCGCACACCTCCGCCTCGTCTCCCGCCTCTTCCAGCCACACGCGCGGACCGCAGTCGGGACAGCTGTTGGTCTCCGAGTGGTAGCGCCTATCGGCGGGCTCGCCGTACTCCCGCAGGCACTCGTCGCACTGCTGGAACGCCTGCATGCTCGTGCGCTCCCGGTCGTAGGGCATCGACTCGATGACCGTGAACCTGGGGCCACAATCGGTGCAGGTGATGAACGGATAGTTGTGGCGCCGGTTGGATGCATCGAACAGCTCCGCTTCGCAGGCCGCGCACAGCGCCACGTCGGGCGACACCGGCTGGCGCCGGTCCGGCTGATCCACGCTCTCGACGATGCGGAACTCGTCCACGTGGCTCAGCTCGGTCTGCGTCACGTCGACCGAGTCGATGCGCGACAGCGGTGGAGCCTTGTCCACGAGGTCGTGCACGAATGCCTTCACCGCCGCCTTGCGGCCCTCGACCGATATCCGGACCTCGCCGGCCTCGTTGCGCACCCAGCCGCCGAGCCCGTGCTCCAGCGCCAAGCGGTGCACGAAGGGACGGAAGCCCACCCCCTGTACCACCCCCGTGACGCTGAGTCGCAGGGCTTCGCGCTCGGCGGCGGGGGCGCGGGCGGTCACGCGCGCCTGGCCTCCGCCACCTGCCCCTCCAGAAATGCGTACCACTCGTCCAGCCCGTCGCCCGTGCGCGCCGAAGTGAAGAAGAACGAGAGGTCGGGATTCACTTCGAGTGCCTGGGCCTTGGCCTTCTCCATCTCGAACGTGAGGTGCGGCAGCAGGTCCATCTTGGTGAACACCGCATAGCTGGACTGCTGGAACATCTTGGGGTACTTGGCGGGCTTGTCCTCGCCCTCCGTGGTCGAGAACAACACGATCTTGGCGGCCTCACCGAGGTCCCAGCTCGCCGGGCAGACGAGGTTGCCCACGTTCTCGATGAATACCAGGTCGGTGTTCGCCAGATCCACCTCCTCGAGCGCCGTGAGGATCTGGCGCGCATCAAGATGGCAGGCGCCTCCGGTGACCACGGCCTGCACGAGCCTGTCCGTGTAGCGGCTGAGGCGGTCCGCGTCGTTCTGCGTCTGCACGTCGCCCGTGATGACCGCGATTCGCAGCCGCCCACCCAGCTCCTGCAGAGTGCGCTCGAGCAGAAGCGTCTTCCCCGATCCGGGCGAGGAAACCAGGTTGAAGGCCGGCACCCGGTGCTCCGCGAGCAGACGACGCACGTCCGCCGCCAACTCGTCGTTCCTGGCCATGACCCTTTCTCGGACCTCAATCGTCCGGACGGCCATCATCCACCTCCAAATAGCTGACGCGCAGAACGTCTCCCGTTACGCGCTCGATCACCGGTTTCGCGTTGCCGAAGGGCGGGCTCGTGAGCAGAACCTCCAGGCAGAACTCGAGGCTGTCCACCTCCACGCCAGCCTGATCGCCGACCTCGAGGCCCACCTCCACCACGCTGGTCAGCTGCTCAGGCGGCACGTGTGCCTCCGCGATGCTGCACACCTCCATCGCGATGCTCATCTCGTGCATATGTGATTCCCGCTACCTGGTCTCGTCTCGCCGCGCCTCGTGCCCCCAGTCCCGCAGCTGCTCGACGACCCGATCCACCAACGAGTCCAGGTTGTTCCGCAGCGTGGCGCTCAGCTCAGTCGACATCTCCACCACCTCCGGCTGGAGGCCGATGGCCACGAGGTGCTCCGGCAGGTTCCCCCGCAGCTCGGCAAGCGCCAGCACCTCGCGCATGTCGATCTGATGTGGAGAGAGCTTCGTGGAGAAGAAACGCGGGACTTCATCGCGCTCGAGCACCACCACCGTGCCGGGCGCCGCCCCCGCCTTGATGGCATCCAGTAGGAGCACACGCTCGGCGGACTCGATTTGGGGCAAGAGGTTCATCCCCCACGTACCGCCGTCCAACAACTCTATGTCTGGTTGAAAGTTCCAGGAATCCCGCAGAATCTCAAGGGCTACGAGACCGAGACCGTCGTCGCCCATGAGGGGATTCCCCAATCCGGCGACGACGGTCCCAGCGCTTGGTGTCTCACTCATCCTCGAATCTTACATCGGACCTCACGAATCGGCCTCCACTGAAGATCGAGGACAGCTCGCCCTCCCTGTCCATCACGTCCGCGCGGAACGCCAGGTAGATGTGCAGCGGAATGAAGCAGACCAGGATCCAGGTGAGTGCGTGGTGCACGAACCGCACGACCTGGATCCCGCCGAGCAGCGGCCCCAGCCACGTTGTGAACATCGTGTAGAAGAGCCCGCCGGGGTTCGAGACACCGTACATCGCGAACCCGGTCACGACCTGGATGATCACCGTCGCATAGATGGCCGTGTAGCTGAGCTGCTGCAGCGGGTGGTGCCCGAGGTAGTGCGGCATCTCGGGCTGTCGCACGAGGAAGTAGTACTTCGTCATCTTCACGAGATTGCGCCAGTCCCTCTTGCCGACCGGCAGCAGCGCGCGCCAGCTGGCCCATTTGCTACCGGCGAACAGCCAGTAGACGCGCAGGATGGCCGCGGCCACGATCATTGCCGCTGCCGTGAAGTGCAGGAACCGCGCCCATCCCATGAGGAAGTGCTGGCTCGCCTCACCCCAGGTTACGAAGTAGGGGTCGGCGATGTAGAAGCCGGTCACGATCAACACGACGACCGTGGCGGCCGATACCCAGTGGGTGAGCCGCAGCGGCCAGCGCCACAACAGGATCCACCGGTATCCGGGTGTCGCCTCCGCGACCGCCTCGGGAATCGTCGGAGGCCTGGTGGGTGCGGTCATTGGACTTTCACCTCCGTGACCTTATTCCCCTCGGCGTCGAGCACGTGCACCCCACACGCCATGCAAGGATCGAAGGAGTGAATCGTCCGGAGGATCTCGATGGGCCGCTCAGGATCGACCAGCGGGTGGTTGTCCGTCAGCGCCGCCTCGTACGGGCCGATCTGCCCGTGTACGTCGCGCGGCGAGCAGTTCCAGGTGCTCGGCACAACGCACTGATAACGGGAGATCTTCCCGTTCCGGATCTGCACCCAGTGGCCCAGAGAGCCCCGCGGCGCGTCAAGGTAGCCGTAGCCCTCCGCCGTCGCCGGCCAGGTGTCCGGGTTCCACCGCTCAGGGTTGAACGTCGCGGTATCGCCGCCCTTGATGCGCCCCACGAGCTCGTCGAACCACACTTCCATTTGGCGCGCAATCAGGACCGTCTCGATGCACCGCGCTGCCGTGCGGCCGAGAGTGGAGAACAGCGCCGCCGGACCGACACGCAGGCGGCCCAGCACCTCGCCCACCAACTCCCGGGCGCCGTCGTGGCCTGAGGCGTACGCCACGAGCATCCGCGCCAGCGGGCCCACTTCCATGGGCTGGTCATCGTAGCGCGGAGCCTTCATCCACGTGTACTCGTCGTGATCCTGCAGATACTGCCAGGGAGTCGGCGGCCCCGTGTACCTGGGCTTCGTCTCGCCCTCGTACGGATGCAGGCTCACGTCCTTGCCGCCCTCGTACTCGTACCACGAGTGCGTCACGTACTCCTTGACCTTCATGTGGTCGTACGGCAGCACCTCGTTGAGGTTGTTGTTGAGGATCACGCCGCGCGGGAAGTACAGCGAGTCGATGTCCCGCACGTCGCCCTGGGGGAACTCACCGGACGTGAGGTAGTTGGGTGTCCCGCCGCCGATGGAGGCCCAGTCCTTGTAGAAACCGGCTATGGCCACCAGGTCGGGGAAGTACACCTGGTCCACGAACCGCCGCGCCCGTGTGATCAGGTCCTTGATGTCGGTCAGGCGCTCGGTGTTGATCGTGGCGGTGCCGTCGAGGTTTATGGCGGAGGCCATGCCGCCGACGACGAAGTTCGGGTGCGGGTTCTTGCCCCCGAATATCGTGTGCAGCCTGATGACGTCCCGCTGCCAGTCCAGTGCCTCCAGATAGTGCGCCAGCGCGAGCAGGTTCACCTCGGGCGGCAGCTTGTAGGCCGGGTGGCCCCAGTAGCCGTTGTTGAAGATCCCGAGCTGGCCGCTGGCGACGAACTTGCGCACCCGGTCCTGCACCATGCCGAAGTACGAGGCCGAGTTGTTGGGCCACGGCGAGATCTGGCGCGCGATCCGCGCCGTGCCGGCCGGGTCGGCGTCGAGCGCGCTCACCACGTCCACCCAATCCAGCGCGTGCAGGTGGTAGAAGTGGATCACATGATCCTGCACGAACTGCATGCCGTGAACCAGATTGCGAATCAGGTTCGCGTTGGGCGGGATGACGATGTCGAGCGCGTCCTCGACCGCCCGCAGCGAGGCAACCGCGTGGACCACGGTGCACACGCCGCAGATGCGCTGCGTGAACGCCCATGCGTCGCGCGGGTCACGGCCCTGCATGATGGTCTCGATGCCGCGGAACTGCGTGGACGACGCCCACGCGTCGGCGATCATCCCGTTATCCGCCTGCACCTCGATACGGAGGTGACCCTCGATCCGCGTGATCGGATCGACTACGACTCTCTGTCTAGCCACGGTCCACCTCCTTCTCCACTACCGGCAGTTCCCTGCGCGCGCGCGCGCGGTGGATGCCCGTCGCCACGGCATGGGCTGCGACGCCGGCGGTCACACCGACAGCCAGGGCGGCGCCGATCGTGTCCACCTTGCGCTCCACACCGAACCCGGCGATGTCGGGCAGCCGGTTGTAGAACGGCGTCATCTGATCCCAGAAGTTGCGCTCCGTGCAGCCGAGACACGGATGTCCGGCGCCGATGGGCCAGCTTGTGGTGTTGTTCCACTGGATAATCGGGCACGGCGCGAAGGACGCGGGGCCCTTGCAGCCCACCCGGTAGAGGCACCAGCCCTTGCGAGCCGCTTCGTCGTCGAAGTTCTCGACGTACTGGCCCGCGTCGAAGTGCGCCCGGCGCGAGCACTGGTCGTGAACCCTCTTGCCGTAGGCGAACATCGGGCGCCCATCGAAATCGAGCGCCGGGATCCTGCCGAACGTGAGGAAGTGCACGATCGAGGCGGTCACCACGTCGGCGATCGGCGGACATCCGGCGATGTTCACCACCGGCTTGTTCTTGACGATCGACGACACTCCCACCGCTCCCGTCGGATTGGGCCGCGCCGCCTGGATGTTTCCCCAGTGCGCGCAGGCGCCCACCGCGATGACGGCTGCGGCGCCCTCTGCGGCCTCCTCCAGGATCTCCTTCGCGGTCCGGCCACCTATGACGGTGTAGATGCCGTCCTCCTTGGTCGGCACCGAGCCGGTCACCACGAGCACGTAGTTGCCGTAGTGCTCCTCCATGGCAGCACGTCCGGCCGCCTCCGCCGCGTGGCCCGCCGCCGCCATGAGGGTGTGCTGGTAGTCCAGGGAGATGATGTCGAGCAGGAGGTCGCCGATGGAGGGATGCGCGGTGCGAATCACGCTCTCCACGCACCCGGTGCATTCCTGCAGCTGAATCCACACGACCGACGGCCGCTGCTGGTCCTGCAGCGCCTTCGCGATCTTGGGTGTCATCATGCTGCTCAGTCCGAGGACGGCACCCAGCTCGGCGCAATAGGCGAGGAAGTCGCGTCGGCTCACACCCCGTTCCTCCAGGTGTTCACCCAACGTCTCGCCCTCCACCCAAGGGTGTGATGATGGGAAGAACATGGTTCTTCTCCGTTCCGAGTGTATTCGTATGTCTCGAATGAGGTGGTAGTGACACCGACCACCCACGGCGGCCCTCACTGAGGGGCTCCCGGTCCGCAGACAATGGCGGACCGGAAATTGGAATTATCCCGTTGGGTTTATTACCGGCGAGCGTACAGTAAGAAATCGTGAGATTACTATGACGCCTGTTTTCGCTCGCTTAGACTCACGCTCTCCATTTCCTAACGTCATGGATCACAACCGCTTACGCCGCAGGCTCGGATACCGGGTGGCCCCTGGCGAGCGCAGCCTGAAGGCTCAGGGTGCCTCAAATGAAGGAATCGCAACGTGTTGAGCCCGCCCAGGGACCCTTGCCGATCACCGTCGTGCGCAGTATCTGAGAGTGGTACGCAATCTTCCCCTGGAGAGGTCTTCAATGACGCACAGTCTGGGCAAGGAGTATCTGCACCGCATCCAGGCATCGCTCAGCGCCTTCGAGGAAGCGATCATCAGCCGCGAAAAGTGGAGGCCGCTGGAGAGCAAGGTCATGCGGCAGCAAGACGTGGACAGCGCCCGCTCCAAGGTCGTGAGCGTGATCGTGGACCTCGTTACCGAAGAGCGCATGAAAGGCCAAACGCCGCCGGCATAGATCGTGGCCGTTGCTCGATCAGTGCGCGCAAAGGAAATCGAGATCGCCGCGGGGCTCACACACTCTCAGATCGTTGCGCTGGCCGAGCACGTGGCCCAGGGAGGGAGGGAGCGCAGACAACTGGGCCCCGGGGCCCGGAGTGGCTGCCAGAATGACCACGGGCTGAGAGAGGGCGGTCGTTCGACCGCCCTCGTTACGGGTTGCTGCGCGGCTCACCGGCCAGCCGCGTCATCTCCCTTCGCGCCTGCTCCACCCGTGGCTGGAGCTCCGGATCCGCATCCTCCCACAACTCTGCGAAGCGCCCGTAGTAGTCCACCGCCTGCTCGTTTTCGCCGCGCTCGGCGTAGATCTGCCCGAGGCGCTCGTAGATGAACCCCAGCGCCAGCCAGTCTGTGTTGTCGCGACCCATCCACGGCGTGTTCACGTAGCGCTCGTACAGGGCGATGACCGAGTCGGTCTGGCCGGCCTGGTCGTACGCCATGCCGAGCAACGGGAGCTGGCAGATGGAGCAGGCACCAACGTCGCCGGCCCACAGCTCGGTGACGGCATCCTGGGGGCGTCCCTCCGCGAGGGCGAGCAGGCCGAGCAGCGTGTGGCGTGCCTCCTCGTAGTTGAAGCGCAGTTCCGGCTCCACCGCCGCTTCATATGCATCGAGCATTGCCCGCGCTCGATCTGGCTCCTCCGCCAGGGCATAGAACTGGGCGAGCATCCCGTACGGGCGGTCGAGCGGGTCCATCTCTTCCAGCGGGTAGAGTCTGAGGGCCTCATCCACGTGACGCATCGCGCCCGCCTTGTCCCCGCGGAACCACAGATCCACGAATGCCCGCTGCACCGCGCTGTTGAGCGCGAACGCGGGCCGTTCCAGCTCCGTCGCCCGCTGGAGGGCATCGTCCAGATGAGCCTGTCCCTCCGCGATCTTCCCTTTGGTGAGAGCGAGGTTCGATAACCTGAAGCTCGCGACAACGGACCAGAACGGGTCGTCGTCCTGCTCCTCGCGGAACGCCTCCACGATCTCGGTGGCCCCATCGTAGTCGCCCCGCGCGCTCGCGAGGCCCGCTACCGACAGCTTCCGGTGGGGACTGTCGGGCATGTACTCTGCGAGCCGCGCCTGCGCCTCCTCCGCCTCGTCGAACTTGCCCTGCGCCACCTGCGCGGTGGTCACGTTCGTGTACGCGAACATCAAGCTCGATTCCGACTCTATGGCGCGACGCAGCAGCGCCTCTGCCGTGGCATAGTCGCGGCGCTGCATGTAGAGGAGCGAGAGGTTGTTCAGCGCCGTGTACTGGGTCGGGTAGGTTGTGAGGACCGCCTGGTAGGCCGCGATGGCCTGGTTCTCGTCGTCCGTGACGACGGTGTGGTAGGCCGCCTCGAGGAGGTTCCGCTCCATGGCCGTCAGCCGATCACGGTGGCGGTAGGCCCTGGTGAGAGCATCCACCTGCTCCGCCCTGCTCAATGCCGAGACTCCGATCTTTCGGTAGGCCATCGCGAACGCCGTGTCGAGTTCGACAGCGTCGCGCAGCAGTTGGAGGGCCTCGGTTACCTCGCCCTGATTGACCAGCCGCATGGCCTGCGAGTACTTGACCAGCGCCTCGAGCGACTCGGTGGTGACCGCGGCGAGCGGCTCGTTGGCCCGGATCGACTTCAGCGATTCACCGATGCGACTGCGCAACCTGTCGGACAGTCGGTCGACGGCGTCGATTATCTCCGTCGAGTCGGCCGCCGTCTCGCGGAACGCCGCGAGGAGGTTGCCGTCCTGGGCCGACACCATGCGGGCGGACAGCACATAGCTGCCCCCCACCGCCGTCACGTCGCCCGCCACGACGGCCTTGAGCCCCTCGCGCAGCGCCACCTCGCGCGCGACCTCCTCCGTGACCGGCTCGTCGGCAGGCCGCTCCATCAGCGTGAGCACCCGGGCAACCGAAGCGGGAGACATCAACGTCACGACCGGCGACTGCGCCAGGTCCACGCGGAACGCCTCGGTGACCGCTCGCCCCAACAGGGAGTTGGCGGTGCGGTTCTCGAAGTCTGCCACCACGACCCGCTCGCGCTCCTCCAACACGCCGGCCGCCACCAGGGTCCCAACCGGACCCACTCCCAGCAGGCGCATGCCCATATAGCCCGCCACGAGCGCGGACCACCCTCCCATGGCAAGCACGCCCGCGCGCATCGCGTTGTTCCAGTTGAGGAACGGCAGCAGCGGCGCCCTCCCGTTGGCAATGCGGATCTCCGAGTGAGCGGCCGCTACCGTGACGGGGAGCCCTATCAGCAGCAGTACGCCCACGCCGGGCATGACCCAGTCGGGGAGCCCCAGTTGGACCAGCAAGAACTGCGTCACGGCGAGCAGGATGAGCGACAGCGCCAGGTACAGTCCGCCCGCGCCGAGCACTCCCAGGCGGCGCGGCAACGACTCGCCCGCGCTCGGTGGCACGCCCATCTCCCTGACGAAGGTGGACGCGGTGTCGTAGCGGTCCTCGGGCTCGGTGGCGAAGGCCTTCATCAGGGCCTGGCGCGTATCGGCCGGCACGGTGTGGTCGAGTCCCTCGAGGTTCGGCCGGGGGTCCTTGAACCGCTTCGCGATGATCGCCTGCGCCGTCCGGCCGTCGAACGGGGGACCGCCAACGAGCATCTCGTAGACGACGCACCCGAGACTGGATATGTCGCTGCGGCCATCCAGCGTAGCGCTGCCCAGGACCTGCTCCGGGCTCATGTACTGCGGTGTCCCGACCGCGATCCCGGCCTGCGTGAGTCCGGGGCCACCCGAAGCGCTGATCGCGCGTGCGATGCCGAAGTCGGCTACCACGGCGTGGCCACCCGACAGCAGGATGTTGGCGGGCTTGATGTCGCGGTGGATGACGTCCTTGCTGTGCGCGTAGCTCAGCGCGCTGCCCACTTCGCGCGCGATGTGCAGCGCCTCGTCCAGCGAGAGGCGCCCGCTGCGCGCGATCCGGTCGCGCAGCGTCTCCCCCTCGACGAAGGGCATCACGTAGTACAGCACGCCGTCGGCATTGCCGGAGTCGTAGAGCGGCACGATGTGGGGGTGGTTCAGCCGCGCCGCGGTCTCGATCTCGCGCAGGAACCGCTCGGTCCCCAGGGCGGCCGCCAGTTCCGGCCGCAGCGCCTTGATAGCCACCGGCCGGCTGTGCTTCAGGTCCTGCGCGAGGTAGACGACGGCCATCCCGCCACGTCCCAACTCACGGTCGATGACGTAGCGATCCGCCAGGGCAGCCTTCAGTCGCGCCAGGGCAACAGCCTGCACCCAGGACTCCAGGATAGGGAACCGGTGTGGCTGGGGCCGCGTGCCCCCATGCCTTGTTCGATGATCAGATGCCCGGGAGCGTTGCGGTGCCGCGCCCCCCACATCTCCCACGTACGTCAATTTGCCCGGGGGTGTTTCATCGAGCAACCGGTGGGAAGGTGCTAGCTCCCTCCCCCATCCAGCGCGTCCCTCACCTGCCGCAGCAGCTCGCCGAGCGTCCATGGCTTGGCAATCATCGGGATGGCTGCCCCGATCTCACCAGCTTGCAGCCGGCCACGATCCGCATACCCGCTCATGAGGATGCACTTGGTCGCGGGGCTCCTCTGCCGGATCGCCTTGTACAGGTCGCGGCCGTTCGTCTTCGGCATCACGGCGTCGGAGCTCACCAGGGCGATATCTCCCGCCGACTCTTCGAACAGCCGCAGACCCTCAGCTCCGTCGCCCGCAACAATCACCTTGTCGCCGTACAGCTCCAGTGCCCGCTCCGCGGCACGGCGAATACCCACCTCGTCCTCCACGAGCAGTATCGTCTCGGTTCCCCTCGGCGGCGCATCCTCCAGCCCCTCGAGCCCCCCCTCCATCGCGAACTCCCCCCCCGCCGGGAAGTAGATCCGCACAGCGGTGCCCTCGCCCGGCGTGCTCTCCACGTCGGTGAAGCCACGGTGCTGCTTCACGAGACCGTAGACCATAGCCATGCCGAGACCGGTGCCTTCACCTGGCTGCTTCGTCGTGAAGAACGGTTCGAACACCCTCTCCTTCGTCGCCTCGTCCATGCCGCTGCCGTCGTCACGCACCGACAGACACACGTAGTCCCCGGGGTCACCCCACCCATGGATGGCCTGGTGCCGGTCGTCGAGTCGCGCCGGGCGAACATCGACGGTGAGGGTTCCACCCTCCGGCATGGCGTCACGGGCGTTCGTGGCGAGGTTGATCAGTATCTGTTCAACGGCTCCAGGGTCAGCCAGCACTGACTGTGCGCGCTGCTCGGCGGTGAACTCGATGATGATCGTCTCGGGTATGAGACGCCGGAGCGTAACCAGGATCTCGTCGACGAGCTCCGGCAGATCGACCGGCCGCGGTGAGAGCATTGCCCGCCGGCTGAATCCCAGCAGCCGCTTGACCATGGCGGACCCCCGGCGCGCCGCCTCCCTGAGCTCGTGGAGATCAGAGCGCTGGCGGCGGCATTCGGCAGGAAGCGCCGCGTCCACGAGGTCCGCGTTGGCCATTATCACGGTGAGGATGTTGTTGAAGTCGTGCGCCATGCCACCCGAGAGCTGTCCCACCGCCTCCATCTTCTGCGCCTGCTGAAGCTGGGCTTCCAGCGCACGCTGCTCGGACACCACCTCCCTCTCCGCCCGCTCCCGCTCCAGCCGCCGCACGGTCTCGAGGCGGCGCTGCTCGTTGAGACGGCGCTCGGCATCCAGGCGCCGGTTCTCCCACTGGAGCAGGCGCTGCCAGCTCAACACGAGCCCGCCGAGGATCATGGCCGCCACCAACAGCAGTATCTCGCGCGGCCCGTGGCTCTCGGGATCTCCGAGTCCTATGCCGTAAAAGGTGAAGTGCAGGGTCGGCAGGAGGACCGCGTACAGCACCAGCATGCTCCCCCTCCCACGGCGCGGCTCCGGTCCCTCGATGAGGGTGTCGTCGCCGCCCGGCTCGGCTTCCAACAGGTGTTCGCGCAGGAGTGCTGCCAGGATCACCGGCACAAAGGGTGCGTACCAGATCAGGTCCCACCGTGTGCCGGACCGGGACAGCGGGACGATCTCCACGTATGTGAGCACCTCGAGCAGGTCGGCCACCAGCCAAAGAACCGTCGCTGCCGCGAGCCATCCGTAGATGCTGCGCCAAAGCGGCGTCCCGCTGTCGTGACGGACGTAAAGCAGACGCAGCAGAACAACCGCGTCCAGGGTGACGTACAGGGCCAGTGACGGCACCCAGGTCCAGTACGCATCCGGACTCATTATGCCCGGTATGATGGCGTAGTAGATGAGGAGGGCGAGCAGGAACGCCGCCGCACCAGCGGCCTCGATCCACCGTCGCATCGTCGAGAGACTACTTCGCACCGGGCGGTCAGGCCGAAACTCGAGCGCGAGGACGATGCACAGATAGAACAGCAAGTACAGCGAGTCGACGACCAGGTCGAACCACCACTGGATGTACTCGATCGGCGTCACGGCGTAGAACACGCGCACGATCAACCAGCAGACGAACGCAGCCGTCCAGAGATCCCAGAACCGGCGTTCGGTCAGTCGCGCCGTTCGACTGCGTCGGTACTGGAACGCAGCGATGGCGGTCAGTATCAGGGGGAAATCAGCGTACCAGTCCGCGAAGTACTCGAGCGCGCCGGGCGAGAGTACGGGGAATACGTAGGGGAAGAGAGTGACCGTGAACGCTCCGGCCGCGAT
>JAUVTI010000179.1 GCA_030601605.1 Gemmatimonadales bacterium | reverse complement strand
CCGAGCGGCCCGACCAGCTGCTCGATGTCGCCCAGCAGGTCCCCGAACACCTGGTCGTTCGTCCTGGACTTCACTCCCGCCTCTACGAGAGCCTCGTCCCCCGGCTCGTTCGCCGGGCCGAACCACTCGGCGACGCTAGCGAGGGCCCGGTTCATCGCCGTCTCCACCGCGCGCCGGCAGTCCTCATTCTTGCCGCACAGCGTGCGGAACCAGGCCCGTCTGCGGAGCATGAGGGCGCCCTGCTGGTCCAGCCTCTTCTCCAGGCTCGTCCTGGGCGGCGTGAACGACGAGCCCTTGAGGGGGTGGTGCCGACTCGTCACCGCCAGGTCGACCACGTAGTTCGCCGCCACCAGCTCGGCCCAGTCCTCGAGGTCCCTGTCGAGGTAGGAGACGCTGGCGAACTCCGCGGGCTCGCGCCCCTCGATCAGCTGCACGGGATCGGCCCCGTAGTGCCGCTTGAGCAGGCCGTGCAGCAGCCGCACGTGTCCGAGCTCGGTCTGGCACAGCGAGCAGCCCGCTATGGCCGCCTCCAACTCGGGCGGTCCGAAGGTCCACTCGCCGTAGTGGTATCCCAGCATGAGCTTGGTGTCGGCGCAGGCGGTCAGCAGGTTGCGCAGTCCGGTGGCGCAGGCCTCGCTCATGCCCTCCGTGGAGTCGTATTGCTTGGCTGTCTGGGTCATGCTCGGCTCAGTTGCCCCACAGCGGCAGGGCGCCGTCGTGAGTGATCGGTATGAAAGCACCGCGCGGCACCACGCACATCTCCACCCAGTTCTCCTCGTCGTACATGGTCCAGGCGTAGGCCTTGGCCAGGTCGTCGTCGGCCGCGTTCACGCTGCCCACGTGCTTGAGGGCCTCGGTGTGGTCCTTGCGCGCGAACACCTCGTAGACCTGCGCGTCAGCCATCCTCGATCCTCTCGGTTAGTTGACCACGCCATACATGCGGAGGACCCGCCGTCCCCGGTCGCTGATCCGGTCCTTCGACCACGGCGGGCTCCAGACTATCTCGAGCTCCACGTTGCTGATGCCGGACACGGCCAGCACCGCCTCGCGAACGTCGGAGCAGATCATGTCGATCGCCGGGCATCCGATGGACGTGAACGTGATGTCCACGTGCGCCCTGTCTCCCTCGACGCGCGCTTCGTACACCATCCCCATGTCGACTATGCTCAGCGGGTACTCGGGATCCGTCACCTTCCCGAGCGCCTCCCACACCGCCTCTACGCCTGCCACTGCCGGCCCCCGAACAGCCCGCCGTTGCCCTGCACCATCTCCACGTAGCGCTCGTTCATCGGCCCGCGCTTCTTCCAGCGCTCGAACACCTGCTCCCAGGTGAGCGGCTCGTCGTGCAGCCAGCGCTTCTCGCCTGGGTCGTACCGGCAGGGGAACGTGCAGTCGATGACGTACTCCTCATTGTCGGCATCCCAGTGCGCGGGGACGTCGATCCCGATGCCCTCGCACAGCGGCACCGTGGCCGCCATCCAGGTCTGGCGCAGCTGATCGTTGGTCTTGCCCTTGAGCCGGTAGTCGAGCTGTCCGCCGTGGCGCTTGAGGTCGTCGGGCAGGCCGAACCACTCGAGCGTCATCACGAACATCCAGTCCACCGCTCGCTGTAGCGCCTCTCCTGCCTCACCCCCGGCCTTGGCCAGCCGCTTCATCCACGACTCGCCGTGGCGCAGGTGGAGGATCTCTTCCCGATCCACTTTCACGAGCGCGCGCTTGAGTGGCCCGTAGCTGGTGTGCTCGTGCACGTCGCCCAGCAGTGTGATGCCCGCCCGATCGAAGAAGCCGTTGGCGACCACCATCTCCGCCCAGTTCTCGAGCGGCTGATCGAAGCCGTACGGGTGCTTGAACTCGTGCGGCTGGCGCCCGTACACGAGGTGCCGCTTGTCCACGCCCAGATCCTCCATGATCCGGTAGGCGATGTTGGCGTGGCCCAGCTCGTCGTGCACGATCGCGGTCACCGCGATGCGGCTGTCTATCGTGGGGGCGTCACGGGCGGCCAGGTAGTAGGCTGGAGCGCTCATCAGCTCCGTGTCGCCCTGGACGGTGCGCGGCGTGAGCAGCGCCCCCTTGTACCCCGGGGTCATGTCCTCCTCGGACGCGACCATGAAGCCGTCGTTTATCCGGTCGATCAGCGCCTGCGCGATGGGATCCCGCTGCTTCTCGCTCACCGCATCAGCCTCTCTGGTTCCGGGTGATCACCGCGCCCGCAGGGCGCTCCGGCGCCACGCCGCGCAGGAACAGCTGCGTGAACTGCTCGGCGAGGGCCTGGGGGCGGATGCTCCCCTGCGGGTCGTACCAGGTGTAGATCCAGTTCATCATGCCGAACAGCGCGTACGCCGCGACCTTGCGGCCGCTACTGCCGCCGGCCGCGATGCCGGCCTCCTCCAGCAACCCCAGGAGGAGGTCCGCGTAGCGGCGTTTGAGCCCGTCGATCGTCTCGCTCCGCTCCGGTGAGAGGCTCTCCGCCTCGTGCGAGAGGACCTTCATCTCGGGCATGTGCTCGGCAAAGAACGTCACGTGGTGGCGGATGAAGCGCTGCAGCCGGTCTGCGGGGTCCCGGGCCGCCTCCACGGCCGCCTGGGCGCCCTCCAGGACCTGTGAGAAGCAGCGCTCCTGCACCAGGGCCAGCAGCTCGTCCTTGCCGCGCACGTAGTGGTACATCCCGGCCAGGCTCATCCCCGTCTCACGCGAGAGATCACGCATGGTGGTGGGGTGGTAGCCCTTGGCCGCGAATACCCCTGCCGCCGTGGACAGCAGGCCGTCGAGTCGCTGGTCGTAGGTCTTGGGAGTCATTGTCCGAACGTACGTTCGGTCGGAAAACCTACAGGGTTGCTCCCCTTTGGTCAACGCCCCGCCCGAAGACGCCCCATTCCGGGCGTCCCAGTTAACTTTGCCCGCTGTGAGGCGTCTTACTGGTTGTGACCGTGCCTGAGCCCGCAGGGCCGGCGGATGACGCCCAGCTCATCGCCGCCTGGCGCGCCGGTGACGAGGTGGCCGCGGCGGAGCTGGTACGGCGCCACACCCCGGCTCTGGCGCGGTTCCTGGCGGCTTCAGGCGCGCGCGAGGACCTGGACGACCTGGTGCAGGAGAGCTTCTTCCGGGCGTTCCGGCGCATCGACAGCTTTCGCGGGACGGCCAGCTTCTCGACCTGGCTGATGGCGATCGGATCCAACGCGCTGAAGGACTTGCGGCGCCGCGCCAAGGGGCGAACAGTAGTGCCGTTGGAGGACCGGGAGCTGGAGGCGGAGGGCGGAGACCCCCACGCCCTCGCGATGGAGCGGGACCTGCTCCGGCGGCTGGAGGAGGCCGTCCGGAAGCTGCCGCCGATGCAGCGGGACGTGTTCCTGATGCGGGCCCAGCAGGGCGCCGAGTACGGCGAGATCGCAGAGGCGCTGGAGACGTCGGTCGGGGCGGCGCGGGTGCACTACCACCAGGCCGTGAAACGGCTGAAGGCGATACTGAGATGAACGAGCACGAACTGGAACGGCTGGCAAAGCAGCTCGGCAGGGCAGGTGACCGGGTCGATCCCGATGCCACCGCCCGGGCCGTGCTGGAGCGGCTGGCGTCCGAACCGGAGCAGCGGCCAGCGGCCCGCATGCCTGCCTGGACGCGCCGGCCCCTGGTGCAGCTGGCCGCCGCGGCGGTTCTGGTGCTGGCCACGATGTTCGGCGTGCAGCAGCTCCGGGGTCCCGCGACGCCGGCAGACTCCGAGATCCCGGTGATGGTGAGCCTTGGGGAACTGGCCGCCGACGAGCTGACCGAAGTGCTCGACTCGCTCGAGTACGAGGTTCCGGTATACGAGCTGGTTCCCCTGGCGCTCAGTGATCTCAACGCGGACGAGCTGACAGCGCTCCTCGAGTCGTTGGAGGGATGATGCGTACCACTTTCTTGATAACCGCATTTGCGGCGCTCGCCGTGCAGCCGGTCGCCGCCCAGGAGCATCCCGGGCGCCGCCAGCAACTGCAGCAGGAGGTGATGCAGCGCTTCAGCGAGAACTACCGGACCCAGGTCGGACTGGACGACGAGCAGTTCGCCCGGTTCGAGGAGACCGCGCGGCAGTCCATGCAGCGGCGCCTGGAGGCGCTGCAGCGGGAGCGGCAACTCTGGATGGCACTCCAGCGTCAGATGCGGCCCGGCGTGGCCGCCGACGCGGACAGCCTCAGGACAATGATGGCCGCGTTGATCGACATTCAGCAGGAGCGTGTGGACCGGGCTCGAGAGGAGATGGCCATCTAC
>JAUVTI010000194.1 GCA_030601605.1 Gemmatimonadales bacterium | reverse complement strand
GAGCTCACCAGCCGGGACATCGACTATGAGACTGCCGGCACCTTTCTGGGCCCGGCCGCGGCCAACATGCTGCGAGGCGCTTGTGAGGTGTGGCCGCAGGGCGAATCGCCGGCCGACTTCCACGAGCCGGTCCATGCGGACGCCCCGGTCCTGCTCTTGTCGGGGGAGCTGGATCCGACCACACCCCCGCGCTGGGGCGAGGAGGTGGCCGCGACTCTGCCCCACAGTCTGCGCGTCGTGATGCCGGGAATATCGCACTCGCCGTTCCCGCGCTGCGCTTTGAGCATCATGGCGGACGTGGTGGCGGCGGGGTCCGTGGACGGAGTGGATACCTCGTGCGTGGCTGATCTCGAGCGCCCACCGTTTGTGGTGGCGCGCTAGAAGCAGCTTGCACATCGACGAATAACGGGAGTCGATGACTCTGCGTTCGTGCGTCCAAAGCGTTTCGGCGGCGCTATATTGACTGCATGATGTGGAGCCGCCGGACCGTGGGTGGTAGGCGCCGCTTGCCGGTGCCGCTGTTGGTGACGGTATTCCAGCTCGCCGCGGTCACATGGCTCCCTGCAGTACACCCCCTGCTCCATCACACACTCCCCGTCGCAGGCTCCGATACGCTTGCCGTCGGAACCGACGTCTCCGGCGACCACGAACCCGGAGCAGACGCGATGTGCTGGGCGTGTCTCACATCCGCGGCAGCCGTGGCCTCCGCGGAGCCCCGGAGTGAGCAGGCGCTCGGTGAATTCCGTGAGGTGCAGTGGCACCCAACCGAGCGAGCAACGCCCCGATGCACCTTCGTCGCGGCAAACGCCGTCCGCGCACCACCCGCCCACTAGCTGAAACAACCCAACGACACAGAGCTCGTCCGTGGTCGTCATCACCAGCTAGTGAGGACGAATGGATATTCGTGCTACGGTATTTCTCATAGCTGCATCAGTCGCCTTCCAGGCGTCGCCCACTCCGCTCCGAGCCCAGGAACCACAGGAGCGCAGGGACTCGCTCGAGCTGGAAGTGAGGGCGTTGAGAGCCAGCCTGGACTCGCTGAGGCAGGTCCTGGCGCGCCTCGTGCGCCAGGGGCAGGACACCACCGAAGTGGCCGACGAGCTGGCCGCGCTCAGAGCTGCGGCACGCGCAGCAGCGCCCGAGCAGCCCGCGGACACCTCGGTGGACCAGTCCGTGATCCGCTCCCGCAGCCTGAACCGCCTCAATCCGGAGATCAGCGTCACCGCCGACGTGCGGTTCAATGCGAACCGACCCGGTCCGCAGCGGGACAACGTGGATGTTCGGGTGATTTCATTGTCACTCCAGTCGGACCTGGATCCCTACGCATACACAAAGATCTTCATCGGCTTCAGCGGGCAGCGTGTGGGGATCGGGGAAGCCTACGCCTACTGGACGGGGGGGCCCGGGGGCCTCCGGGTGGGCGTCGGCCGGTTCCGGCAACGAGCGGGTGAGTTGAACAGATGGCATCTCCATGCCCTGCCGGAGAGCGAGTGGCCCCTGGTCATCACCGAGTACTTCGGCAATGTCGGTCTCGTCGGTGATGGACTGAACCTGTACTGGATCACGCCGTTCACCACCATCGGCGGAGGCGTGCACGAGCTGTGGGGCCAGCTGACAGTGGGCAGGAACGACAGGCTGTTCGACCAAGGCAACCGCCCCGCGATTCTCGGGCACCTGAACAACTTCTGGCAGATCAGCCGGCCGACATTCTTCCAGTTCGGCCTCACCGGGGTTTACGGAGAGAACCCCGACTCCGGCATCGAGACGACGGTGCTCGGCGCCGACCTGCGCCTCACGTGGAGCCCGCTGGAGAGGATCATGTACCGGTCGTTTACGGTACGCAGCGAGGTGTTCGCCGTGCGCCAGAAGGTGTTCGGCTCGGGCGACCTGCGGTGGGGCGGCTATGTCGGTGTCGACTACCAGACGTCGCGCCAGCTCCACATCGGCGGGCGCGTCGACTACGTCGAGCCGTTGGGCGCTCTCGAAACCCAGATATGGCAATCCGTGCTGCGTGCCACCTGGTGGCAGAGCCCGTGGGTGTACCTGAGGGCCGAGTGGCAGCATCTCTCCCGGCAGGTGCCGAGCGGCGGCTGGGACAACTCCGATCGCTTCGTGCTTCAGGTCGTCTGGTCGATCGGACCCCATAAACACGAGCGTTACTGACAATGCCCAATATGAGAACACTGTTGCTTCGAAGCGCCGCGATGCTCCTCCTCGTCGCCGGCACGCTGCTGTGCCCGGACCTGCACGCACAGGACAAACTGAACGTCGTAGCGTCGCTCACCACCTATGCGGACATCGCGCGCCAGATCGCTGGGGATCGGGCCGAGGTGACGGCGATCGGCGACGGTGCGGAGAATCCCCACTTCGTGCAACCCAAGCCGAGTCTGGTGGTGGTGGTGCGCCGGGCCGACATGCTGATCACGACCGGCTTGGACCTGGAGCTCTGGCTGCCGCCATTGATGGACAAGGCGGGCAACCGGAAGGTGGCCAGCGGCGCGCCGGGATTCGTCTCTGCCGCACCGGGAATACGGTTGCTGGAGATCCCGGCAACCTTGAGTCGATCCGAAGGCGCCGCCCATATGTTCGGCAATCCCCACATCTGGACCGGGCCGGCGAACGCCGTCATCATCGGCGGCAACATCCTCGCCGGGCTCAAGCGCATCGACCCCACCGGCTCCGGCTACTACGAGGCGCGGTTCGCGGATTGGAAGGAGCGGGTCATGCGGGCCTACGTCGGGGACGAGGTAGTGGAGCTGCTCGGAGTGGACCTCGTCGTGGACCTCGGCCGAGACGGCAAGCTCTGGTCGTTCCTCACGGAGCAGCAGTACCAGGGGCGACCGCTCGCGGACCGGGTCGGCGGCTGGCTCGCGCTGGCTGCGCCACTCCGTGGGCGCGAGATGGTATGCTACCACAAGGAGTGGACCTACTTCAGCGCGGCCTTTCAGGTTCCGTGCGTGACCTACATCGAGCCCAAGCCCGGAATACCCCCCACTCCACGGCACGTAGCCGCCGTGATCTCGCTCATGAAGGAGCGGCAGATTCCCGTGCTGCTGTCGACCAACTACTTCGATCGAGACCAGGTCGAGATGGTGGCCCGGCGCACCGGCGCTGAAGCCGTGATCGTGCCCGCCAACGTCGATGGCGCGCCGAACACGGGGACGTACATCGACCTCGTGACGATGTGGGTGACGAAGCTTGCGCAGGCATTCACTGACCGAGCTGCAGAGCCGCAGCCGTAACGACGGGACGGTACCATGTCAGACCTACTCGTGGTGATGACCGCGCCGTTCGTGGCGTGCATGCTGCTCGCCGCCCTGTTCTCGTACCTGGGAATCCACATCATCGCGCGCGAGGTGATCTTCGTCGATCTGTCGCTCGCGCAGATGGCGGCCCTGGGCAGTACGAGTGCACTCCTGTTCGGCGTCGCTCCCAAGTCGGCCCTCGGCCACTGCTTCGCCCTCGGGGCGACCACCCTGGGGGCGTTCGTGTTCGCCATGACCCGGACTGCTCGGGAGCGGCGGAGGGTGCCGCAGGAGGCGATAATCGGGATCGTCTTCGTGGTGGCCTCGGCCGCGGGCATACTCGTGGCCGACCGGGCGCCGACCGGGTCCGAGATCATCAAGAACGTGCTCGTGGGCAGCATTCTCTGGGTGGACTGGGCGACGCTCTCGAAGGTGGCGCTCGTGTTCCTGGCTGTCGGGATGTTCAACTGGTTCCTGCGGCAGCGGTTTCTCACGATCTCGCTACGCGAGGACGCCGCCGAGGGACAGGGGTGGAACATCAAGGCGTGGGACTTCCTGTTCTACGCGTCGTTCGGCGTGGCCATCACAGTGGCCGTTCCCGTTGCCGGGGTC
>JAUVTI010000048.1 GCA_030601605.1 Gemmatimonadales bacterium | reverse complement strand
CCGACCTCGCGCTCGATCACGTAGCGGTCGGCCAAAGCGACCTTCAGATGCTGGGTGATTTCGGGCATGCTACTTTCCAACCTTCGCGTTCAGTTCCTCGAAGAAGTTCTGTACCAGGACCAGCTCGCTCCCCTCGGTCCCTCCCCGGGCCCGAATCATCAGGAGCCGCTCGTCGTCCGCCGCCACGTCGTAGATGCGGTGATTGAGGTCGGACCGGTACGTGCTCACGGAACCCAGCTCGCGATGTCCGCCGAGAGCGAAGGTCGGCTCCGTCGTGACCGACACCGCGACCATGTCCTCATTCCCATTCCGATAGAACAGCTCCCGCCCCGCGTGCGCCCACATCGGCTCCGTGCCCCCGCCCGTCGAGACCTGCCACCTCGCTTCCCCCACATTGGGAAACGGCCGCACGTAGATCTCGTCCTGCCCGGACTCGTTCGACACGTACGCCAGCCAATTGCCGTCGGGCGACAGGTCAGGCGACCGTTCGTCGAACTCCGACCCCAGCAGCTGGATGGCGACGCTGTCACGCCCCGGGCGGATCGCGTACAGATCGCGCTCGTTCAGGCCCCCTACGGTCCCCCCGACCCGGTACACCAGCCACTCGCCGTCCGACGACCAGATTCCCTCCCAGATGGGGGGCTCCAGATCCAGCACGAGCTCGGCCATGGCGCTGCCGTCGGCCCGCTTCATGTAGAGGTCGGCGTTACTGGCCTGGTTGGAGACGTACAGCACCGACTCACCGTCGGGCGCCCACGTGGGCCGGTAGTTCCGGGTCCCCTCGAAGGTCAGCTTCCACATTGGCCCCTGCACCAAATCCTTGATCCAGATCTGTTGCTCCCCGTCGCGGTTGATGGCCACGGCGAGCTTCGTCTGGTCCGGCGAGATCGCGACGTTCGCAAAGTTGGCCACCCAGCCGGATTCGAGCTCCTGCTCGCTGCCGTCGCGCCCCAGCCAGACCAGCTCGTAGTTGTCGCCGGCTGCGCCGCCCATCGTGTAGAGCAGGGTTCCGTCCTGAGCAACCTGGAGGTCGGCGGCGCCGAACGCCCGCACGCCCACGCCCTCCGCCAACGCTATACCAGGTCCCGTCACCTCCAGCCGATCCTGGTCGAACGGCGCCGCGAGGAGCGTCCCCTCGGCGGTCACATAGACGAGATGCCCGGAAGCCGCGTAGCGTCCGAACACCCCCTGCGCGAGCACCTGGTGCGCGCCTGTCGCGAAGTCCACCACAGCGATAGCGAAATCGGTGAGGTTGTCGACGCTCCCCAGGGTGAAGATCGCTCCCTTCCCGTTGGGGAGCGCGTCCGGGTAGAGGTGGCTCGTCTCCCCGCTGGAGTCCTTCGTGGTGACCAGCTCCACACCGCCCCCGGTTGCTGGCACCCGCACCAATCCCCCGCCTCCCACCATGTACATGTTGCCGTCGCTGCTCCAGGTGGCTCCTCCCGGCTGGATCCCACTGTCCGCCACCGTCACCGGCGGCTCACCGCCGAGAGAGACTACCCGCAGCCGCCAGGGGTTAGGGGTGACGAACGCAACCTGCTGGCCGTCAGGCGAGAAGAACGGGTTGAATGCGTTCTCCGTGCCGGCGATCGGCGCGGCCAGCAACTTGTCCTGGTCCCTCAGCCACAGTTGCGCCCCGGCGTCATCGCCGGGCCCCACGTATACGAACCGCGTGCCGTCGGGTGAGAGCGCGATGCGCGTACCGAACCGCGCCTGCAACGCCTGCTCGGCGGGAAGCGAGATCGCGAAGCGGCGGATCGGTTTCGGCTCGGAGCGGAACCATCCCCAGGCACCCACTACGACCGCGAGAACGAGCGCGCCCGCAAGCGCCACGGCCCTCTTGTCCCGGAGAAACCCGCCACGCGTGGACTTCTCCTCCAACACCTCGTGCGCCCTGGTGTCGGCCAACCCCGGCCGGACGAGCGCCTCGGCGAAGGTGGCTGCGCTCGGGAACCGATCGGCCGGGAGCTTCGCGAGCGCCTTGCTCACCGATGCGGCCACATGCTGCGGAACCGTGTCGCGGTGCGTGGTGACCAGCGGCGCCTTCTCCGTGATCACCTTGGCCACGATCGCCTGCGCGGTGGAGCCGGTGTACGGCGGATCGCCCACCAGCATCTCGTACAGCATCGCACCGAGGGAGTACACATCGCTGCGGGCGTCCAGCTCCCGGTCGCCCATCGCCTGCTCGGGGCTCATGTAGTGTGGCGTGCCGATCGAGAGGCCGGTCTCGGTGAGACGGGTGCCGCCCGCCTGGCTCACCGCCAGCGCGATCCCGAAGTCGGCCACCATCGGCTGGCCGTCGTGGATCAGGATGTTCTCAGGCTTGATGTCGCGGTGGATGATGTCGTGCCGGTGCGCGTAGTCGAGCGCGCCCGCCACAGAACGCGTGATGTCTATTGCGTCCTCGATGCCGAGCTGCTTCTCGCGCTTCATCTTGTCGCGCAGCGTCTCGCCCTCTACGTAGGGCATCACGTAGTAGAGGAACGTGTCCGCCTCGCCCGAGTCGTGCAGCGGCAGGATGTGCGGGTGCTGGAGGTTGGCCGTCACCTTGATCTCGGCCAGGAAGCGCTCGGCACCGATCACGGCGGCGAGTTCCGGCCGCAGCACCTTGAGCGCGACCTTGCGCTCGTGCTTCACGTCGTTCGCGAGATACACGGTCGCCATGCCACCCTGACCGAGCTCGCGCTCGACTACGTAGCGGTTCGCCAGTGCGACCTTCAGCTGCTCGGTTATCTTGGGCACGTTATCGCTCCACCTTTTCCTTCAGTTCCTCGAAGAAGTTCTGCACGATCACGAGGTCGCCGGAGATGTCGCCCGTGCCTGCCCTCCGGATCATGACGAAGCGCCCGTCGGGCGCGACGTCGTACAGCCGGTTGCGCGGGTTGGCTTCGAAGTTGTTCTCACCCGGCAGGCGAACGAGGGTCCGTCTCGTGACAGCATTGGGCCCGCGGCTCATGGCGGCGACCATGATGGACTGGAAGTCGCGGCTCCTGTAGTACAGCGACCTTCCGTCTGCGCTCCACACAGGCTCAGCGCCGCCGTCGGTCGAGATCTGCCACTTGCCGTCTTCGGAATTGGGAAATGGCCGTACGTAGACCTCGGATTGCCCGGACTCGTTGGAGACGTAGGCGAGCCAGTTGCCGTCGGGGGAGAGCGCGGGCTCGAATTCGTCGAACTCGTCGGCGACGATCGGAACCGGCACGCTGTCCACGCCGATGCGCAGCGCCACGATGTCGTCGGTTCCCGGCGGCCCGTTGACGCTGATCACGAGCCAATTACCGTCGCTCGACCACTGGCTCTCCCAGATGTCACGGTCCAGGTCCACGAGCAGCTCGTCCACACCGCTGCCGTCCGCCCGCTTGACCCAGGTACTCCAGCCACCGTCCCGCAGCGACGTGAACGCCACGTAGCGTCCGTCGGGAGACCAGGTAGGATGATTGTTGTCCGTGCCTCCGAACGTGAGACGCGACAGCGGACCGCGATCGAGTTGCTTGATCCAGACGTCGGAGCGGCCGTCGGTAATGATCTGAATGGCCATCCGGCTCCCGTCACGCGAGAGGGCAATACCCTCGAACTCGACGTCGCGCACCCAATCAGGATCCACCGGCTCGCTTGCTCCGGAGCTCGTCACCCACACCACCTGCTCCGGCACGTTGAGCCCATCGGTCGTATAGACGAGCGTGCCGCTGGTGGAGAGCGACAGGTCGGTGATTCCCGCGGTCCGTACCTCGACGCCCTCCAGGAGGGCGGTTGGCCTTCCGGTGACTTCCAACGATCCCAGATCGAACGGGACCGCCATGAGCGTCCCCTGCGCCGTCACGTACACCAAATGACCCGACTCCGCGTACAGCCCCTGAACCCCCGCGACCGAGGCACGGGTCTCACCGGACTCCAGGTCCACTACGCGCACTTCGTGCTCCGACAGCTGGTTCGCGCCGACGGGAACCCCCGTTACGACGACACCCCTTCCTCCAGGAAGCACGTGCGTATTCTCGAACACGAAGCCGCTGCCGGGGCCGTCGAGCGTGACGACGTCCTCCGCGGGACCACCGCTCGCCGGCACCCGCCGCAGTGTCCGGCCCTCCTCGCTGACGAAGTAGAGCTCGTCGTTGGGACCCCACGAGACCATACCCGAAACGCCCGAGTCCAGCGCCGTGATCGGCGGCCCGCCGGCCAGCGAGATCACCTTGATCTGCCAGCCGCCGTCGAACACCAGGAACGCGACCTGCTCTCCGTCGGGGGATATGGCGGGGGCCCAGCCACGCTCCGTTCCGGGCAGCGGTGTGCCCTGGAGCTGATCGAAGGGTCGGTGCCACAGCTTCCAACTCTGCCTGCCGACGGAGGAGGAGAACCGGTTGTCCGCCACGGGGACCGCGGAGTCCAGTCCGACGTACACCAGCTCCAGTCCATCCGGAGCGATGGCGACGCGAGGGGCGTTGCCGCCTCCTGAGTAGAACAGAGCCTGGTCGTCGTCGAACACGACGACGAAGCGCGTGACGGGTACCGGAGGCGTGGGCCGCGTGAGCGCCCAGCCGGCCACTATCAGGAGCAGCGCGGCAAGCGCGCTGGCACCGATGCTGAGTGGATTCCATAGGGAGCCGCTGCGGCCTCCACCAACGACTGCAGCCTCCGTGCTGGCCATCGTGAACGCCGTGTTCGTGAGCGCATCGGCGAACTCGGCCGCGCTGCGGAATCGATCTGCCGGTAGCTTCGCGAGCGCTTTGCTTATCGCCGCAGCCACGTGGGACGGCACCGTGTCCCTGTGTGTGGTCACCGGCGGCGCCTTCTCCGTGATCACCTTGGCCACGATCGCCTGTGCCGTGCTACCCGTGTACGGCGGGTCGCCCGCGAGCATCTCGTACAGCATCGCGCCCAACGAGTACACGTCGCTGCGCGCGTCCAGCTCGCGGTCGCCCATCGCCTGCTCGGGGCTCATGTAATGCGGAGTGCCGATCGAGAGCCCCGTCTCGGTGAGCCGCGCGCCGCCCGCGTGGCTCAGTGCCAGTGCGATGCCGAAGTCGGCTACCATCGCCTGGCTATCGTGTAGCAGGATGTTCTCGGGCTTGATGTCGCGGTGGATCACGTCCTGGCGGTGCGCGTAATCGAGCGCCGCCGCCACAGAACGCGTGATGTCTATCGCCTCTTCGATGCCTAGCTGCTTCTCGCGCTTGATCTTGTCGCGCAGCGTCTCGCCCTCAACGTAGGGCATGACGTAGTAGAGAAACGAGTCCGCCTCGCCCGAATCGTGCAGCGGCAGGATGTGCGGGTGCTGCAGGTTGGCGGTGACCTTGATCTCGGCCAGGAAACGCTCGGCCCCGATCACGGCTGCCAGCTCGGGACGCAGCACCTTGACCGCCACCTTGCGGTCGTGCTTGACGTCCTGCGCCAGGTACACCGTCGCCATCCCGCCCTCGCCGAGCTCGCGCTCGACCACGTAGCGGTTGGCCAGGGCGACCTTCAGCTGCTGGGTTATCTCAGGCATTACTGCGCGGCCTCCACGAACGCCGGAACCCCGGCGTCCGCCGCGTGCCAAACCTCGCGTAGCGCCGCTTGTGCGCGCGCCGCCGTCTTCTCGTCACCCGCGGCCATTGCTGCGCGGCTCAGCCCCGCGAGTGAGAGAGCCCTGTTCGGCGCCAGTGCCAACGCGCGCTCGAACTCAGCTTGCGCCTCCGCCGGACGCCCGAGCTCGAGTAGCATCTCACCCAGCAACTCGTGCGATGGCTTCGCCACGTCGGGTGGGCCGTACTCCATGGGCATGGCGTCCTCGAGTGCCGTCGCCTCGTGCATCAGGGCGAGTGCCTCATCGGCAGCGCCGTCGGCAAGCAGTGTCATCGCTGCGAGTTCGGTCTCCAGGATCAGGGGCACCGATTCGTTGCCTCCGTACCAGCCCACGTCATCCGACCCCGTCAGCTCGGAGAGCGTCGCAAGATGATCCGTGGCGACCGCGCGATCGCCCCGCTCGAAAGCAGCGTAGCCGAGGGCGAAAGCCTCCTTCGCCTTCGCTACCGTGCTTGCACCCGAGAGATCGATCTCCCACTCGATGACGGGGTCAGCCCAACGTCGCGTGTTCACCAGGTAGTGCGCCCGCATGCTGGACAGGTAGGCCCGGCGGCCCGTGCTGGGGCTGTCACCCAGGTTGCGCCACGCGCGCTCCAGGTGCGCCTGGGCCGTGTCGGAGCGCCCCTGCTGCGCGTACCCGTACTCGAGCCACGCGGTGTAGTGACCCGGCCACCAGCCGGTCAGCCCGGCAGCGACGATGTTCTGTGACACCACGTCGTCCCACATTCCCAGCGCCACGAAGATGTGCGTCGTCATGTGCTGTGCGTGCGCAGCATCGGGCGCGATCTTCGAGTACGCCCGCGCGGCGTGCAGCCCTAGAGGTGCGTGAATCGGATCGTCAAACGAGTGAATGGCGTAATGCGCCGCCCCGGGGTGTTCCGGATGAGTCCGGTGGATGCCCTCTGCGATTGCGCCGGCCCGCATGTAGCTCGAGAACACTCTCACGCCCTGGCTCAGACCCAGAATCGAGAGCGCGTAGAACGCCTGCGCCTCGGGATCGTCGGGGTACGCCGCCGTGAGCTCCTGCATCGCGTAGTAGTAAGCGGTGTCCCGCTCCGCCTTGGGGCCCTCTGCCCAGAGTGCCTCGACGGCGCCCAGGAACATCTTCTCCCGCTCGGTGCGCGCCCTGGCGCGGCGCGCGTCGGGGGTGGGCGCGAGGCGCTCCAGTGCGGCAGCGGCTGCCTCGCGGTCGCGCTGCTGCCACAGCGAGTGGTTGTACGTCATGGCCTCGCCCCAGTAGGCCATGGCGAAGTCGGGCTCGATCTGCTGCGCCTCGCGAAAGGCTCCGGCAGCCGACTCGTACTCGAAGCTGTGCAGCCACAGCACGCCCTCGACGAAACGCTCCTGCGCCACCGCGCGCCCCGATGTGGGGAAGGTGACGGAGCCGAGCTGGGGCTCCTGTGCGCTGAGGGCACCTGCGCTCGCGCACAGGCACGTGAATACGGCCACCGAATTCAAACGTCTGGACATGGTGCTCCTCATTGCTGTCGAGTATCTCGCGGGATCACCGCTCACCAGCCCCATCAACCAACAGATGCCAGTTCTGCACTATCACGACCTCGGACGCCGCAGCTCGCCGGATCATCACGAACTGGTCGTCGGGACCCACGTCGTAGTTGGCGTGTGGGGCGGCGCGCTCGTAGTCCCTCGCGTCGAACAGCGGCGTGCGGGAGGTGACGCGGAAGGTGGGCTCCGTCGTCACGGCCACTGCCATCATGCGGCTCCCGCCGCCCCCGGTCTCCAGGTAGAACAGCTCGCGCCCGTCCCTGCTCCAGGACGGCTCCTGGCCCCCGTCGCGGGACACCTGAACCCGTCCGCCGCCAGCGGACAGCGAGCGCACGTAGATCTCCATGCGCCCCGACTCGTCGGTCACGTAGGCGAGCCACTTTCCATCGGGAGAGATCGCCGGGAAGTTCTCCGAGAACCGAGAGTTGAGAATGGGGCGCGGCTCGCCACCCCCAGGGGCATGCAGCCACAGGTTGTACAGGGTCTCGGTGCTCTGCGAAATCAGGACCAGCGAGTCACCTCGCGGCAGCCAGGCGCCGGCGGTGAACTCGTCGGCCCCGACGAAGATCGAGTCGGCTTCCCCCGCCCCGTCGGCGTCGCGGCAGTACACTCCGCGCGTGCCGCTTCGGGCCGAGGCGTAACAGACGCGGCGCCCGTCCGGCATCCACACCGGGTCGTTGGCGTCGCCTTCGAACGAGACGCGCGTAAGGGTTCCCTGCTCCAGGTCCTGCACCCACACGTCGCGACTTCCCAGGTCGCTGATGTCCACAACCACGCGCCGCCCGTCGGGCGAGATGCGTGGGGAGTGGAACTGCCGCGTGGCCTCGGACGCAGTGGTGACCTGCCCCTCGCGACTCACCAGCACCATCTCGGCGACCCGCGCTGGCACGTACGCCAGCATTCCGTTGTCGGAGATCGAGAACTGCGGGACCGAGCCCGCGATGTGCACGTTCTGGGCGAGCAGGACCGGCTCCCCCGTGATCTCCATGCGCTCCACGTCGAACTGCGCAGCCTGTAGCGTTCCGTCCTCGAGCGCATAGACGATGTGACCCGTGCGCGAGTAGCGCGCCCCACCGGCTCCCGACGGTATCAGCACCTTGCGCTCGCCCGTCTCGGGCCACACCACGGCCACACCGGTGCCGCCGAGCCGCGGCGTGGCAAGTCCGCGGGCGTTGAACGTGACGAGGATTGCCCCGCCGGGCAGCACGTCGGGGAAGTAGAGATCCAGCTCCCCGGCAGCCGTGTCGGGCAGCACGAACCGCGTCGCGTCACCACCCGAGGCCGGGACACTCATCAGTCCCGGCCTTATGCCCCTGAAGACGATGTGGCCGTCGTCCGTCCAGCTGATTCCGCCATTGTTCGACCCAAGTGTGACTCTCTGCGGCGGGCCGCCGGCCACCGGAGCTTTCCCCAGCTCGCCGGTCGCCTTGTCGAACGCGATCCACTCGCCGTCAGGTGAGAAGAACGGGTTGTCGGCACCCTGCACGCCGTCTACGAGGGTGGGCTCGAGCGACCCCATGTGCCGCACGAACAAGTTCCCTCCGCCGGCCACGATGTAGCCCAGCATCGAGCCGTCACGCGAGAGGGTGATCGTCTGCGTCGGCGCGCCGCTGAGCTGCTCTTCGGGACCGATCGGAATGGTGAACCGCACCACCTGACCGGCGGTCGGCTCCGGACCCGCGGTCGCGCGGCCGATCAACAGGCCGACCGCGAGCGTGACCGCCGCCGCGGCCCACGGTATCCAGCGAGTAATCCGCCTCGAGGAACCGGCAGCGGTCATCGCTGCGCCCGGCGCCGTCACCAGGCCCGGCCGCGCCAGCGCCTCGCTGAACTCCGCCGCCGAATGGAACCGGTCGGCCGGCAGCTTCTGCAGCGACTTCTCGATGCTCGCCGCCACGTGCGGCGGTGTGGTGGGCCGTCCCGCCGTGACCGGCGGCGCCTTCTCAGTGATCACCTTGGCGACGATCGACTGCGCCGTCGGCCCGGTGTACGGCGGCTCACCCGTCAGCATCTCGTACAGCATGGCACCCAGCGAGTACACGTCGCTGCGGGCGTCCAGCTCGCGGTCGCCCATGGCCTGTTCGGGACTCATGTAGTGCGGCGTGCCGATCGAGAGCCCCGTCTCGGTGAGGCGCGTGCCGCCAGCATGGCTCAACGCCAGCGCGATCCCGAAGTCGGCCACCATCGCCTGGCCATCGTGGATCAGGATGTTCTCGGGCTTGATGTCGCGGTGGATGACATTCTGGCGGTGAGCGTAGTCGAGCGCCGCCGCAACCGAGCGCGTGATCTCGATCGCTTCTTCGATGCCGAGCTGCTTCTCGCGCTTGATCTTGTCACGCAGCGTCTCACCCTCGACGTATGGCATCACGTAGTAGAGGAACGAGTCCGCCTCGCCCGAGTCGTGCAGCGGCAGGATGTGGGGGTGCTGCAGGTTGGCCGTCACCTTGATCGCGGCCAGGAAGCGCTCGGCCCCGATCACGGCGGCCAGCTCGGGACGCAGTACTTTGAGCGCCACCTTGCGCTCGTGCTTCACGTCCTGCGCCAGAAACACCGTGGCCATCCCGCCTTCACCGACCTCGCGCTCGATCACATAGCGCTCGGCCAGGGCCGTCTTCAGTTGCTGGGTTATCTCAGGCATCTAGTTCTGCACTCTCTCCTTCAGCTCCTCGAGCCAGTTCTCGATCAGGATCAGCTCGCCCTCCGAGGTGGCCTCCGCCACCTCCAGCGGCCGCGACAGCAGGAACCGGCGATCGTCGAGCGAGACCGCGTAGTAGCGGTGGTCGTCGTTCCTCGTGTACGCGAACGCCGAATCCTGAAACAGCACTTGCCTGGTCCCGACACGGAGCGTCGGCGCCGTCCCGATCTGCGCCGCGAGCATCTCACCCGACCTGCCCCAGTAGAACAGCTCGCGCCCGCCGTGCGCCCACAGCGGCTCCGCGCCTCCGCCCACCGACACCCGCCACCGACCGTCGTGCACGTTGGGGAACGGCCGCACGTAGATCTCCTTGCGGCCTGACTCGGCGGACGAGTAGGCCATCCAGCGGCCGTCCGGCGACAGGGCTGGCGAGGTCTCCTCGAACACGGTGGCGATCAGCTCCACCTCCGTCGTGTCGCCCGTGACCCGCCGCGCCAGGATGTCGCCGCTGCCCGCTGCCACGTCGTCGGTGCGGTACACGATCCACTCGCCGTCGGGCGAGATCATGCCCTCCCACACCGACCGTTCGATGGACACCACCAGCTCGGCCCCCTGGCTCCCATCGGCACGCTTGCGCCACACCTCCATCTTGTCCGAGCGGTTCGTCACCCAGAGCAGGTGCCTGCTATCCGGCGACCACGTGGGGCGGACGTTCTGGACCCCGTCGAACGTGAGGCGGGAGGCCGGACCGTCGGGCAGACGCTTCACGAACACATGGGTCTCGGCGGATCCCTCCGCGATGGTGTTGACCGCGAGCTGGGTGCCGTCCGGCGACAAGCTCATACCTCCGTTCGCGACCAGGCGAAGCGTCCAGTTGGGATCGATGCGCGACTCGGCACCGCTGCGATCCACCCACACGACCTCGCTCAGCTCGGTGGACATCATGGCCTCACCGGCCACGTACAGCACGGTTCCGTCGGCCGCCAACTGGAAGTCGGGAAGGCCCTGGAACGTGCGCACGCCGTCGAACGCAGGGATCGCCGGGCCGCTGATATCCAGGGCGTCGAGGTCGAACGGGGCCGCAAATACGCCGCCGTCGCGGCGCACGTACACGAGGTGACCGGTGGGCACGTACCACGCCCCTCCGACCTGCTCGACGAGCACGCGCGGCTCCCCAGTCCGCAGATCCAGCACCCACGCCTCGCTCTGGATACACGGGAAGCTGGCGCACCCGATGAAGAGAACGCCCCGTCCGCCCGGAAGCGCGGTTGCCCGGACGAACCCGCGTTGGATGTCATCGAACTCGAGCACCCGCTCGCTCGCCCCGCCCGCGTCGCTCACGCGATATATCAGGCCGTTGGCGGCGCCGAAGAACACGATCGTACCGTCGTCAAGCCACGCGCCGGCCGTGCCACCACCCGAGTCCGACAGGGTGATCGGCGAGCCGCCGCGACGCGGGACCTTGTGGAGTCCTTGATCGGTGCTGAACGCGATCCACTCACCGTCGAGCGAGCAGAACG
>JAUVTI010000152.1 GCA_030601605.1 Gemmatimonadales bacterium | reverse complement strand
CGCGCTGATGCGATCGTCCACCTCGCCATCATGGCGGCCATCGTCTTCGGCGTCTTCCAGGGGTACATCAAGGACCGGATCGCCGGCCCCCTGCCCTACGCCCTCTCCGACGGCGCCTTCCTGTTCGCCGCGCTGGTGTGGTTCGGAACGACGGCTATCAGGAGAGATCCCATCCGCGGGCCAGGAGCGATGCCGGCGATCCTGCTGGCCGTCATCCTGGTTCCTGCGCTCTACCTGCTTCATCCCGGGACGCCGCTGCTGATCAAGCTGGCGGGGCTCAGGAGTTGGAGCCTCTTTCCGGTGGCCGCGCTGATGGGCCTCGGGATCGTGCGCAACAGTGCTCAGCTCAGAGCTTACGTGGGACTCATCCTTGCCCTGGGGGTCGTGACCGCACTGTACGGGATCTACCAGTACACCCAGGGCGGCGAAGTGCTGATCCAAGTGGGCGACCTCGCGCTACTGCGGCACGGCGGCACTGTGTTCTACTCGCTCGAAGGGGTGTCCGTGTTCAGGGCGTTCTCGACGTTCACGTTCCCGGCGCCGTTTGCGGGCTTCATGGTGTTCGCGATACTGCTCGCCGCGGGCATCGTCACGTCGAAGCGGCGCTCGCGCCGCGCGCGCTTGGTGACGGCCCTCTTGATCCCGCTGTTCTTTGTCGGCATGACGGTCTCGGGAACGCGAGCGGCGCTGATCATCCTGCTCGTGGGACTGGTCCTACTCGCCTGGTACCGGCGGCTGTCGCTGTGGCAGATACTGCTCATCCCGCTGGGGATGATCGCGCTGCACGTGGCCACCCTGGTCACCGCCGGTCGCGCCATCGAGCGGTTCCGCTCGATCCTGCTTCAAGAGGGTGTGCTCTGGTCCTACGTCTCCGCCCCGGTCCGCACGGCGCTCCACTACCTGCCGAGCAACCCGTTCGGCATGGGCCTGGGCCGCACCGGCATCGGTGTCCCATACCAGATCGTCGCACGCATGCCGAGCGACTACTTCGTGTTCACGGACGGTGACATTGGACGGGCCGCGGTGGAGCTCGGAATCGTGGGACTCGTTCTCCTCGGTCTCATCATCTTCATTGTGGTGCGGTACGCGCCCTGGACGATGCGCACGCTGCGCGGCACCCGGGCCGACGACGTGGCGCTGGGGTTCGGACCGCTCCTCCTGTCCACGGCCGTGATCGTGCTGATCGGCTCGCCCTTCTCCGCAGTGCCCGCCGCCATCATCTGGTGGTTCTTCTTCGGCGCAGTCGTGAAACTCTCCATGTGGCCGGAGGAGGGAGCCTGACCGTCGCGCCGGTCACCGTAGCGGCGGTGCTTCGGGTGGGCGCCGCGATTGCGCTGCTCGCCACGCCCGCGACCTTCGCACTGCGCGACTACGGACCCGGCGTCGAGGCTCCCTCCTCGTGGGAGCGCATCTGGCACCGGCCTCAATACGTACAGCTCGCCGAGGACGAGATCGCGTACGACGCCCTGGCGCGTCACATCGTGAGCGGCGAAGGGTTCCTGGTGGATCGCGGCTGGATGATCGCGCGCCCGGGCGAGCCCACGGCGTACGGGGGAGCCGCGTACCCGCTGTTTCTGGCTGCCGTGTACGCAGTCTCCGGCTCCGGTTACCCCGTCGTATTGCTGATCCAGATCGCGCTCAGCGTGCTCGCGGTGGCCGGCTGCGGCTACCTCGGCCGGCAGGTTGCGGGGGCGGCGGCCGGTCAGGTCGCGGCGTGGACGGCCGCGCTGCACCCCGGACTCGTCCTGGCCCCCTCGCTGCTCCTCACCGAAGCGCTCTCGGTGCCGCTCATCCTCGGGATCGTGCTCAGCGCGACCCTGTGGCTCCGGACCAGGCGCGTATCTCACGCCCTGCTGCTCGGCGTCGCAGTTGGACTGGGCGGCCTCGTGCGGTCTCCGCTCGCGTTCATCGGAGTGACCGCCGCGGTCGCCGCGCTGGTCGCGGCGCTGAGAGGAGCGCCTCGGCTAACCTTGCGAAGCGCCCTGCCCCACGTACTCGCCGTGCTCCTCGGCGCGGCCGTGGTCGTCGCACCCTGGGCCGGCCGCAACTGGGTCCAGTACCAGCACCTGGTGCCGTTCGACACGAAGTCGGGACCCGGCCTGTACCAGTTCAACCACCCCGGCCAGCCGATCGGTTGGGGGGCGCAGGAAGTGGCACCCGACCCGCCGGTCCGGCCGCTGCCGGGACTCAACGAAGCGGCCGCCGCCGCCCACTACCGTGAGCTCGCGCTGCGTTACGCGGGCAATGAGCCCCTGCGCTTCACAGCCAACTCCGCAATCCGCGCGGTGCGCTTCTGGTGGCCGGTGCCGCGGCGCATCGGCAGCCCCATTCTGTGGCCCGGAGTGCTCGCGTACGGAGTGTTGTCGCTGTTGGCTCTCATCGGCGTGTGGCTGCTTCTCCGCTCGCCCGGGAGCGCCGGCCCGAGATGGCCCCTCGCCGCCGCGCTCCTGGCTGGCTGGTTGCTGGCAGCCCTGTCGGCCGTCGGGCTGCGCCACCGTCTCACGCTCGAGCCGCTGCTGGTACTGGCCGCGAGCGTGGCGGCGGTACACATTGCCCGCGCATGGGTGGAACGAACCTCGACTCGCCTGGCGCCGTGATCCGCGCGCTCCTCGCCCCCGACCTGCCACTCGAGCGCTGGCCCTCGATGGACCGCTACGCCTCGCGGCTGGCGGCCGAGCTCGAGCGCAACGAGGCGGATCTCGATGTGCGGCTCACCGCGCCGATCTCCGGCGTCACCGTGGAGCCTGACGGGCCCGACCCCGGCGGGTTCGGACGGATCAAGTCCTCGGCCTGGCGCGAGCTGAGGCGGTACGTCGCGCGCTACTGGCGCTACCCGCGCCGGGTGCGGCACATGAAGGGCGACATCCTGCACGTGCTGGACCACTCCTACGCGCACCTGCTGCTGGGCAAGCGCAAACGTCCCGCGGTGGTCACCGTGCACGACCTGCTTCCGCTCATCAACGTGCGCCGCCCGGCGCGCGGCCTGCGCGAGCGACTGCGCAACCGGATGCTGCACCGGGTGCTGGACGGACTGCGGCGAGCGGACGCCTGGATCGTGGGAACCGAGTGGCTCAAGGGGGAGCTCGCGGAGTGGCTCGAGAGCGATGAGGCGATTCACGTGATCCCGTTCGGAGTGGACGACGCGTTCTTCGAGGACTCCGAGGAGACGAGGCGCGAGACGCGTGCGCGGTGGGGCCTGCCGCAGGACGCCTTCGTGGTGCTGCACGTGGGCAGCGTGGGCGCGCGCAAGAACATCCCGGCGGTGATCGCCGCCGTGGGGGGGATGCGCGACGTGGGGTTCGACGCGTGGCTGCTTCAGGTGGGAGGGGTATTCACGCAGGATCAGGAGCGCGAGCTGGTCACTCACGGAGTGAACAAGGCCATTCGATCCGTCGGCGAAGCGGCCGAGCGCGACCTCAGGGCCGCCTACCGCGCCGCGGACGTGCTGCTGTTCCCGTCGCACTACGAGGGGTTCGGCTTTCCCGTGCTGGAAGCGATGGCGTCGGGGCTCCCCGTCGTCACCTCCGGCGCAGGCGGCCTCAGCGAGGCGGCGGGCGAGGACGCGGTGGTGGTATCGGGACGGGAGACCAAGCCGTACGTTTCCGCCCTCCGGCGCATCGCCGAGGACGCCGCGTGGCGCGACGACCTGGTGCAGCGTGGGCTGATGCGCGCCGGGCGTTACCGCTGGTCCGAAATGGCAAGCCGCACCGCCGAGGTCTATCGCAGCCTTGTCTGAACAGAACACGCCACTGAAAGTCACGGCGCTCGCCGCATCGGCGCAGCTGGGCGGCACCGAGCGCGTGCTGCTCGATTTCGCCAATCGCGCATTCGAGCACGACGTGGCGCTGCGCGTGCTCACGCCGCGCGACGGGCCGCTCGTTACGATCCTCAACAAGATCGGCGTCCCCGCCGAGGTCGTTCCGGCTCCCGAGCGTCTGCTCAGGGGCTCGCAGCGCGAGGGCGGGCTCTGGTCGCTGCCGCCCGCACTGCTCTCCATGCGCGGCTGGGCGAAGCGGATCGCGGACCACCCGTTCGTGACCGACGCCGAGGTCGTCTACACGATCGCGTTCAAGACGCACGTGGCGGGCGCGCTGGCGCGGCTGCATCCCGTGGTGTGGCACCTGCACGAGTTCCCACCGAGCAAGACGGGCTGGGTCTGGCGCATGCTGATGGGCAGGGTGCCGGACCGGATGATCGCGGTGAGCGACGCGATCGGGGAGGCGTGGGGGGGGACGGGAGAGGTTCTCTACGCGGACGAGGCCGGGAAACGGGAAACGGGAAACGGGAAGCGCACTGCAACTGCCGGGAAGCGTGTCGTCGTGGTGCGAAACGGGGTGAACCTGGACCGGTTCCAGCCGCGCGAGCGCACCGGCTGGATCCACGAGGAGCTGGGCATCCCGCGCGAGCACAGGATCATCGGAATGCCCGCGGTGTTCGCCCGCTGGAAGGGGCAGCTGGAGGTGCTGGAGGCGTTCTCGCAGATCGCCGACGAGTTCCCCGACGTTCACCTCGTGATCGTGGGCGGCAGCATCTACGATACCGTGGCCGAGCGCCAGTACGGCGAGCAGCTCGAGCGCGCGACGGGAGAGTGGGACATCACCACGTCGAGCGGCGGCATCTGGGAGGCCGTCGAGCCGGGGAGCGGGGAGTGGAGGGTGCCGGCGTCAGATAGTGGCGACGGGTCGGATAGTGGCGATGAGGGGAAAGGGGAAACGACCGGGAAACGGGAAACGGGAAACGGGAAGCGTGAAAGGGGGAAAGGTGGATCGGGACCCATTCCCGGCTCACGCCTCCCCCGCGTCCACATACTGCCGTTCCAGAAGGAGATCGAGCTCGCCTACCCCGAGTTCGAGCTCACCATCCACTACTCCCTGAGGCCCGAGCCGTTCGGACGCGTCATCGTGGAGTCCATGGCCTGCGGCGTGCCGATCGTGGCCGCCGACGAGGGTGGACCGAGAGAGATCGTGGGCGAGGGGATCGGGCCGCGGCGCGAGGCCGGCTGGCTCGCCGAG
>JAUVTI010000203.1 GCA_030601605.1 Gemmatimonadales bacterium | reverse complement strand
GCGTTCAGGTCGAGGTGGAGCACATCTCGGGCCTGGCCAGGGGGTGTTGCGTGATGGCACTGCCGCAGTGCGTCATTGACAGTTCCACCCGTGAAAACTATGGATTCTGGGTGGCTACACAGGTTGCGCCGGCCGACGAGGCACGAGTGTCCCGCCCTGACGCACCTCTCCGTGCCGGCACCGGCTGCAGCGCCGGGCGCCCGTGTGAAGGCGTCACCGCTGGCCCGCCGCATGGCCGCCGAGCGCGGCGTGGATCTTGCTCACGTTCAGGGATCGGGCCCAGGTGGCCGCATCGTAATGCGGGACCTCGAGGGCGCGGTTCCGGAGCCGGCTCCCGTCCCGCTCGCCGCGGGCGGTTACGAGGACATCGAGCTCAGCCAGATGCGCAAGACGATCGCGCGGCGCCTGGTCGAGTCCATCGGACCGATCCCGCACTTCTTCCTCACGGCCGAGGCCGACATGGACCGGGCGTCCGACGCGCGCGACGCACTCAACGCTCGTGACGCGTCTCCGCGCATCTCCTACAACGACATCATCCTCAAGGTGGTTGCCGCGGCACTGCTGCAGCACCGCGAGTGCAACGCGTGGTGGATGGACGGCACGATCCGCTACTTCGACGAGGTGCACCTCTCGATGGCGGTGGCCATCGACGATGGCCTGATCACGCCCGTGATCCGCAACGCGCACCTCAAGTCGCTGCGCGAGATCGCCGTGGAGACGCGCGAGCTGGCCGGGCGGGCACGCGAGCGCAAGCTCACGCCCGAGGAGTACACGGGAGGCACCTTCTCGGTATCCAATCTCGGGATGTTCGAGATCGATCAGTTCACCGGGATCATCAACCCGCCCGAGGCGGGGCTGCTCGCCGTGGGCACGATCTTCGAGAAGCCGGTAGTAGACGACGGAGAGCTGGTCGTGAGCAAGCGGATGCGCATCACCATGAGCTGTGACCACCGGGTAATCGATGGGGCCACCGGGGCGAGGTGCCTGCAGACGATCAAGCGGATGCTGGAGAACCCGTTGGCGATAGTCTACTGACGGCCGGAAAACGGGAAGCGGGAATCGTTGGGACGGGGCGGCGGCCACGCAGAATCGAGGCAAACCAAAGATAGGAATTTGACAGTGCCCAAGGAATTCGATGTAATCATCCTCGGTGGCGGGCCCGCCGGCTACGTTTGCGCGATCAGGGCCGCCCAGCTGGGCCTGAAGACCGCAGTCGTGGAGCGCGAGAAGCTCGGCGGCGTATGCGTGAACATGGGATGCATACCGAGCAAGGCCCTGCTGCACAGCGCCTACGTGGCGAACCTGGTCCGGAACGACGCCAAGAAGCTGGGAGTAGACGTTGGTGACGTGTCGCTGGACTTCGGCGCGGCCATCAAGAACTCCCGCACCGTGAGCGAGCAGAACTCGAAGGGCGTCGAGTTCCTGATGAAGAAGCACAAGGTGACCGTGATCAGCGGGACGGGCACGCTTCAGGCCGGACGGAAGGTGAAGGTCGGGAAGGACACGTACACGGCGTCCAAGGGCGTCGTGATCGCCACCGGAACGCGCGTGAAGGGCCTGCCGCAGGCGGGGCTCGAGCTCGACAAGACGAATGTGATTTCGACCGACGATGCGCTGTTCCTCAGCGATGCGCCCAAGTCCATAGCCATAATCGGGGCGGGAGCCGTTGGCTGCGAGTTCGCCGACGTGTTGAACGCGTTCGACACGCAGGTGACCCTCATAGAGGTGCTGCCGCGCATCCTTCCCCTGGAAGACGCCGACTCGTCGGCAGTGCTCACGAGGAGCTTCAAGAAGCGCAAGATCGCCATGAAGGTCGGGGCCATGGTGAAGGGCGCCAAGGTCGGCGAGGGCAAGGTCACGCTCGACGTCGAGGTGGGTGGAAAGACCGAGAAGATCGAGGTCGAGAAGGTCCTGCTGGGCGCCGGCCGCGCGCTCAACACTGAGAACATCGGGCTGGACGTCGCGGGCGTGAAGCTGAACGAGCAGGGCTTCATTGCTGTGGACGAGAATCTCGCGACCAGCGCCGACGGCATCTATGCGATCGGCGACATCGCGGGGCCGCCGATGCTGGCGCACAAGGGGAGCCGCGAGGGCGTGTTCGTTGCCGAGCTGCTCGCCGGCAGGAAACCGCACCCGATCCGTTACGACAACATCCCCAGCGTCACCTACTGCCACCCCGAGGTTGCGAGCATCGGGCTCACCGAGGAGCAGGCGAAAGAGCAGAAGCTCGACTACGTGGTCGGCAAGTTCCCGCTCACCGCGAACGGACGAGCCCGCGCGTCCATGGAGACCGATGGGTTCGTGAAGATCATCCGCGACAAGCGGTACGGCGAGATTCTCGGTGCGCACATCGTGGCCTCGCACGCGAGCGAGATGATCCACGAGCTGGCAGTGGCGCGTGAGAACGAGTACACGGTGGAGGAAGTGGAGCTAACCGTGCACGCGCATCCCACCCTCTCGGAGGCGGTGGCGGAGGCGGCGCTCGACTCGCTGGGCCGCGTGATACACGCCTAGACCGTGCCCACCAGCGACCCCGTCGGAACCGCCTTGGCGAGCCTCGGTGCCGGTGCAGCCACCGGCGCCGCCGTCATTACGGCGGGAACGATCGTGCTGCGTGGGGGGTGGGGCGCCGACGCGGCCAACGCGCCGGTCTGGCTCCTCCCCGTCGTGTTATTCGTGGGAGTGGTCGTGGCGGTCGTGATCTGCTGGAGACTGTCGCGGCCCGTCGAGGACTACTTCCGCCGCGGCATTGCCACGGTGATCGCCGTCTTCGCGGCGCTCCTGCTGGCGGGCCTGGCGGCGCCCGCGGACATGGTGGGCGGCATCCTCGGACTCGTCGTCTATCTGCTGCTGCTGACGGGCGCCGACATCTTCGCGCTGCTCAAGTGGCGGCGGGCGGGAAGCGCGTGAGCTCCGAGCTCGGCATCGTGGGACTCGGCCGCATGGATTACGGCGAGGCGCTCGAGCTGCAGCGGCGGTTGGCACAGGCCCGCATCGACCGCGCGATCCCGCACGACCTCCTGCTACTGGTGGAGCACGCGCCGGTCATCACCTTCGGACGCTCGTCGGCGAGCGAGCATCTCACGGCCTCCCGGGAGGCGCTGGACGCGAGAGGCGTCGAGCTGTTCGAGATCGAGCGCGGCGGCGACGTCACGTTCCACGGCCCCGGCCAGCTCGTGGGCTACCCCATCTACGATCTCACCGAGCACAAGAGGGACCTGCACTGGTTCCTGCGACAGCTCGAGGCAGCCCTGATCGGCGCGCTCAGCACCCTGGGGGTGAATGCCGAGCGCAATGAGGGCTACACCGGAGTGTGGACCCAGGGCCGCAAGATCGCGAGCATCGGGATCCACGTGAAGCAGTGGGTCACGTGGCACGGCTTCGCCCTCAACGTCATGACCGACCTGTCCTACTTCGACCTCATCGTACCGTGCGGCATCCCGAACGTCGTGATGACCAGCGTGGCCAGGGAGCTCGAGGAGCGGACTCCGCGGGACCTCTGGAACCGGGCCGCCGATGCGGTGGTATTGGGCTTCGTCGAGACGTTCGGACAGGACGCGGTGGCACTTCCGCTGGACAAGTTGCAGCAGGCCCCCACCTA
>JAUVTI010000013.1 GCA_030601605.1 Gemmatimonadales bacterium | reverse complement strand
ATGCGGGTCGTGGTCGAGCTCAAGCGCGACGCCAACCCGACGGTCGTCCTCAATCAGCTCTACAAGCACACGCAGATGCAGACCACCTTCGGGGTGATCATGCTCGCCCTGGTGGACGGTCAGCCGCAGATCCTCGACCTGAAGCAACTGCTGCCGCACTTCATCGCCCACCGCCACGAGGTCATCACGCGGCGCACGGAGTACGACCTGGGTCAGGCGGAGGCGCGCGAGCACATCCTCGAGGGGCTCAAGATCGCCGTCGACAACATAGACGAGATCGTGAAGATCATCCGCAAGGCGAAGGACGTGGCCTCCGCGGACGCCGCGTTGCGCAAGCGGTTCGAGCTTTCGGAGAAGCAGAGCGAGGCCATCCTGAACATGCGCCTCGCCCGGCTGACCGCTCTCGAGATCGGGAAGCTGGAGACGGAGCTCGAAGAGGTCCGCAAGCTGATCAAGCAGCTGGCGGGAATCCTGGCGTCCAAGAAGAAGCGGTTCGACATCCTCAAGGACGAGCTGGACGAGCTGGTGAAGAAGTTCGGAGACGACCGGCGCACGGAGATCGTGGGCGAGGAAGGCGAATTCTCGATGGAGGACCTGATCGCCGACGAGGAAATGGTCGTCACGATCTCGCACTCCGGCTACATCAAGCGCATTCCCGTCACGACCTACCGGCGGCAGCGCCGGGGCGGCCGCGGCCTGAACGGTATGGGGACCAAGGAGGACGACTGGGTGGAGCACCTGTTCATCGCCTCCACCCACGACTACGTGCTGTTCTTCACCGACAACGGCCAGGTCTACTGGCTCAAGGTGTACGACATTCCGCAGGGCGGACGGGCAGCCCGCGGCAAGCCGGTGATCAACCTGGTGCAGATCAACTCCCAGGAGCGTATCGCCGCGTTCGTCGCCGTGAGAGAGTTCAGCGACAACCAGTACCTGATGTTCGCCACGGCCAAGGGGGTGGTGAAGAAGACCGTCCTCTCGGCGTACGGCAACCCCCGCTCCGCCGGAATCAACGCGATCAACATCGAGAAGGGTGACGAGCTCATCGAGGTGATGCTCACGGACGGCACCAACGACATAGTGCTGGCAACCAGCCATGGCATGAGCATCCGCTTCACTGAGAGGGACGCCCGCGAGATGGGGCGGGCCACCGCCGGCGTGCGCGGCATCCAGTTGGAAAAGGACGACCGCGTGATCGGCATGGTGGTGGTGCGGCGGGACGCCACGCTGCTGGTAGTGGCGGAGAAGGGCCTCGGCAAGCGCTCCCCGCTTGGCGATTACCGGGTCCAGAGGCGCGGCGGCAAGGGCATCATCACCCTGAAGCGAAGCGCGAGGACGGGCTCCGTGGTGGCCCTCAAGGAAGTGCTGCCGCAGGACGAGCTCATGATGGTGACGCGCCACGGCGTGATCATTCGCGTGCCCGTGGAGGGCATCCGGGTGATCGGCCGCAACACCCAGGGGGTCAAGGTGATGAACCTGGACGGAGGCGACACCGTCGTGGACGTGGCCCGCGTGGTGCGGGAAGACGAGGAAACGGTCCCCGAGGAGCCTTCCCCAGAGGTCGTGGCTCAGGGGCGCGATCAGCGGGAGATCGAGCTGTAGCGATCCAACCCGACGACCGGGTCTCCCTCGCGGATATCCGCGAAGCCGCCCGCGGGTTGCCTGGAGTCGCGGTGCGCACGTCGCTGAAGCACGTGCCAGCTCTCTCGGAGCGCGCGGGCGTTCCCGTTTACCTCAAGCTCGAGAGCGAGCAACCCACGGGGGCATTCAAGCTCCGCGGCGCCTGGAACTTCATGAGGCAACTGCCTCCTGCAGTACGCGACCGGGGGGTGATCACGTACTCCTCGGGCAACCACGGACAAGCGGTGGCGTTCGCCGCACGGCGGGTGGGCGCGCGGGCCGTCGTCGTGATGCCCGAGACGGTGTCCGCGGTGAAGATCGAGGGCGTCGAGCGCTGGGGCGGCGAGGTCATGTTTGCCGGGACCACCTCCGAGGACCGCTACGTGCGTGCGATGGAGCTCGCCGATGAGCAGGGGCTCACTCCGGTTCCGCCCTTCGAGCACCCGCACATAATCGCCGGGCAGGGTACGGTGGGCCTCGAGATCGTCGAAGAGCTGCCGGGTGTGGCGCACGTCACGGTGCCGGTTGGCGGGGGTGGGCTGATTGCAGGCATCACGACCGCGGTGAAAGCCTTGAATCCAAACGTACGAATCACGGCCGTCGAGCCCGAGAACGCGGCGGCGCTGGGAGCGGCACTTGCCGCCGGGAGACCAGTGCGGCTGGCCGAGACGTCCAGTATCGCGGACGGGCTCCTTCCGCTGTCGGTGGGCACGCTGACCTTCGAGCACGTGAAGGGCCACGTGGAGGCGGTGACGGTCGCGGACAGCGCCATCGCCGCGGCCACCGTATGGCTCCACGAGGAGCAGGGCGAGCTGGTCGAGCCCTCCGGTGCCGCCACGACGGCGGCTCTCCGGGCGGGCGCCTTCGAGCCGGCGGGACCGACGGTGCTGGTCGTGAGCGGCGGCAACGTCGACCCCTCACTCATTGCCGGGCTCGCGGACACTTGACCCTCCCCACCATGGCCACGCCCGCAAAGATTCTCGTCGCCGACGACGATCGGACCCTCCTCGAGGCCCTCACCATGATCCTCAAGGACAAGGGGTACGACGTCGTGGCCGTCCCCGACGGTCAGGGCCTGCTGCAGCTCATCGAGAAGGAGCAGCCCGACCTCCTGATGCTGGACATCATGATGCCGAAGGTGGACGGGCTGCAGCTGCTGCAGGAAGTGCGGTCTGACGAACGCTACAGGGATCTCCCTGTGCTGATGATCTCCTCCATGGCCCCGGAGGAAGCCACGGTTCGCTCGCTCGGGCTGGGTGCGTCGGACTTCATCGCCAAGCCGTTCCGGGTGCGCGAGCTCACCGCACGCGTCGAGGCGCAACTGCGCCAGGGCGAGGCGATGCAGGCCGCGCGCGACGAGGCCAGGCGGCGCGCCGATGAGGCCGCGATCCGCGCCGAGATGGTGGACATCCTGCACGAGGTGACTGACGCCCTCGCGCCGGAGGAGATCTACCACGTGCTGACGCGCCGCGTGGCCAACGTGCTCAACGTGTCGCGCTGCTCGTTGGTGCTCGCCAAGCGCGGCGACACGTTCGGCAAGGTCGTGGTCGCGGCGGAGAGCCCGATGCTGCGGAATCTGGAAATCCAGCTCGACAAGTATCCGGAGATCCACCTGGCGCTGCGGGCCAACCGGCCCGTGCTGGTGGCCGATGTGCAAACGGATCCGCTGTACGCCGAGGTTCGCGAGCACTGGGTGCGGGAGGGAGTCGAGGTGGCCACCCACAGCGTGATCGCCGTGCCGTTCGGCCTGCGGGAGGAGCAGTCGGGAGTGTTCTTCCTGCGGAACATGGCCGAGGCACCCACGCTCACGCCGCAGGACATGGAGTTCGCGGCAAACGTAGTGCGCACCGCCGTGAGCGCGATCGAGCGGGCCTACGCGCTGCAGACGGCGCAGTCGGACAAGGAGCGCTACCAGTGGCTGGCGGCCACCGATCCTCTGACTGGCTGCCTCAATCGACGCGCTCTCATGGAGAAGTTGGAGCACGAGCTCGACCGCATGCGGCGCTACGAACTCTCGGTCAGCGTCCTGATGATCGACCTCGACCGGTTCAAGGAGGTCAACGACACCAGGGGCCACCTGGCGGGCGACCGTGTGCTGCAGCAACTGGGTGAGATGCTGCGCCGCGAGGTGCGCACGGTGGACGTCGTGGCGCGCTACGGGGGCGAAGAGTTCGTGATAACGCTTCCGGAGACGTCTCTTCCGGGAGCGATGGTCTTCGCGGAGCGGATTCGGGAGCGGATCGCCGCCCACGATTTCGCGGAGTCCGGCAAGGCCCTCACTGCAACCGTTTCGATCGGGGTTGCCGCCATCTCCCCGGGGGACGCGGTGGACCCGGACGGCGTCATCGCGCTGGCGGACGAGGCCCTCTATCGCGCGAAGCACGGAGGACGCAATTTAGTGCGCTCATGAGTCGACGCTGCCCGAAGTGCAAGACGGTCTACGCGGGCGAGGCCCGCTTCTGTCCCAAGGACGGCAGTCCCCTGGTGGAGGTCGCGGGCTCGGGTGGTCAGGCCGTGACCTCGGGTTCGGCTGCCAAGACCGAGGTCCGCAAGTCGCCGAAGGCCAAGTCCGGTCCCAGCATGAGCAAGGCCGGCAGCCTCATCGAACAGGTCCTGGATCGCCGCTACCGCATCAAGCGGAAGCTGGGCGAGGGCGGGATGGCCATGGTATACGAGGCCAACGACGTGAACGGTGGGGACGCGGTCGCCATCAAGGTGCTGAGCCCGAAGCTCAGCAAGGACGACAGCTCGGTGGAGCGGCTGCGGCGCGAGGCCGGACTGGCCATGCGTCTCGAGCATCCCAACGCTTTGAAGATCCTGCGGCTGGGCGAGACGGAGGACGGGCTCATCTACCTCGTGATGCCGTACCTGAAGGGCGAGCTACTGTCGGATCGGGAGGTGAAGGTCGGCCCGATGCCGCCCGAAGAGGGCCTGGAGATCCTGGTCGAGTGCTGCGCCGGACTGCACCACGCCCACCAGCTCAACATCGTGCACCGCGACCTCAAGCCCGAGAACATCATGATGGTGCCTGGAGAGGACGGACGCGACCACGCCGTCGTTATGGACTTCGGACTGGCCAAGGAGAATCGAGCGGGCCCCGGAATCGCCAAGCTGACCGCCACAGGCATCATCCTGGGGACGCCGGAGTTCATGAGCCCGGAGCAGATTCGTGGCAAGACGCTGGACGCACGCAGCGACGTCTACGCCCTGGGGATCGTCGGCTTCGAGATGTACACGGGCAAGCTCCCGTTCCAGGGCCGCACTCCGCAGGAGATGATGATCGCGCGGCTGCGCGGCAAGCCCACGCCGCTGCGCACCTTCCTGCCCGATTTCCCCAAGAAGCTCGAGGCCGTGATCATGAGGTCGTTGGAAGGCGACCCGGACCACCGTTATCCGACAGCGCTCGACTTCGGCAAGGCGCTGGTTGAGGCCTCCGGTTCCGGGGAGCGGGCCCGACTCCAGAAGCTGTTGGAGTAGTCCGGCCTCACGGCACCTCGAACCTCTCCTGCGGCACCTCCGGATTGATCACGACGTCCGATATGGTCAGAGCCTTGGTGCGCTTCCCCGATACGGTGATCCAGTCGCGCCGCCCGACGGAGGGGTAGAGGAAGTTGCTGCCGGGGTGGGTGCCGGCCCAGCCTGTGGCGCCACACAGGAGCCGGTTGATCTCGGTCCTCCCCTCCTCGACGTACGTCACCTCGTACGGGAAGCCCCGGCCTGGCGGGAAGTAGTACGTGAATACGTCCTGATGCTCCCCTACACCATCTCCGAAGGACACACCCACCGCGTGGTACAGCTGCGTGGGCTCGTCCTCACCCTCCCAGGCTCCACCGGGCCGCTCGCGAAGCCCCAGGTATGAGAGGTAGACGCCCGGGTCCCGCAGCTTGAACGGCAGTCCGAACCAGTAGAAGACGTCGCGTGACACGTACAGGGCTTCGCGAATGTCCTTGGCGGTATCGGGGAGGATCTCCCCCTCCAGCGCCGCCCACGACTGGTCTCTGCCGTTGAACCCCTGCTGGATGAAACCAGAGCTCTCCCACCGCTCGATGCGGGCCTCCTCTCCGTGCGGTCCCTTGCGCACCCACACGTAGCGCGGCCGGGCGCGCTTGACGCGTCCGGAGAGCGTGTCGAAGAGGATTGTGGTCACGGTGAACGACGCGGTCAGGAACCGGTGGTACGTGTCCATGCTGCCGGCGGAGTCGATCCAGAGGCCGACGAGGGAATCGGCGACGGCGTTCTGCGTGCGCTCGACGGGGGGCGCCCCGAGGACGCCGGCGCCGGCGAAGACCAGGAAGCCGGCGGCGGCAGCCGTCCACCGGATTCGCCGAACTACGCTGGTGCGGGTAGGCTGTGATGGCATTTGGCTTGCTCGTCTCGGGATTGTCGGGGATATTATGCCCTACTCATACTGGGGGCAACTCATCCACCCATGAAACGGTTTCCCGCCTTCGATCCGCCCGAGTACCTCGACTGGCAGCCGGACCCGGCGCTGGTCGAGGCGTACCCCCGTGCGTGGGAGGGCGATGCCGACCGGCGGAACATCGCCGAGGGACTCGGATCCGGAGCGCGGCTCGCACTGTACGCCGGCATGCTTCGCACCCGCTTGCACGACGTCATGCTCAAGCGGTGGGTGAAGCAGGGAGTCATCTCGAAGGCGTGGCTCGGCACGGGGGAGGAGGCGACCACGGTGGGCGCGGTGCACGCGCTGGACCGCGCCGTCGACGTCGTGGCGCCGATGATCCGAAATGCCGGAGCGTGCTGTGAGATGGGAATGCCAGTGGCGGACATGCTGCGGGGGTATCTCGGCACCTACGACGCGCCGTCCAGGGGACGCGACGGTCACGTAGGGGACTTCAGCCGCCGTGTGCTGCAACCGACTTCCAACATCGGCAACATACCGCCCGTGACGGCCGGTATCGCGCTCAGCTTCCGGATGCGCGGGGAGCCGCGCGTGGCGCTGACCTGGGTGGGGGATGGCTCGGTGAAGTCCGGTCCGACGCACGAGGCGTTCAATCTCGCCGCGGTCCAGCGGCTCCCGGTCGTCTTCATCATTCAGAACAACCAGGTGGCGCTCGGCACGCTGGTGAAGCAGCACCACCGTCCCGAGGATTTCAGCCAGGTCCACGCGGCCTATGGCTGCGCCGGCTGGAGCTTCGATGGCAACAATGTGCTGGACGCCTACGCGGCGACCCGGCTGGCAGCCGACCGCTGTCGTGAGGGTGACGGCCCCGTCATGCTCGCCGCCGAGACGTTCCGGATGGGCGGACACGCCACGCACGACGAGCAGGAGGCGCGGCAGATCATCCCACCCGAGCTGTTCGAGTACTGGGGGAGGCGCGATCCGATCGGGATGTACGAGGAGTACCTCAAGGCCACGGGGACGAGCGCCGCGGAGCTGGAGGGAATAGAGGCGGAGGTGACGGCCGAAGTGGACCGGGCGGCGGAAGAGGCGCTGGCTTCCCGGGAACACAACATGCCTCCGCCGGAGTCGGCGGTGGAGGGAGTGTACAGCGAGTAGCCGGCTATCCCGCCTCCTAGCCCCTCCCCAACGTCACGATCGTGATGAACGCCTGCCAGGCGGTCGGCATCATGAAGTAGAGCACCACCAGCAGCAGGATCGGCGCCACGTAGCGCACGAATCCCGCCCAAACGGCGCGCGCGCGCGCGTTGTCCATGCCCCTTGCGAGCTCGGCATCCGCAGGACCGATCAGGCGGTAGCCCACCAGGATCGCCGTGAAGAACCCGCCAACGATGAGCAGGAAGTTGCCCACGAAGGCGTCCGCGGCTCCGAGGAAGTCGATGTTGATCGCCGCGGGGATGCCGCCGAGGGCGATGAGGAAGCCGAAGAGCAGCGAGGCGCTCCTGCGGCGCCATCCCCAACCGTCGATCACCGCCGAGACCACTACCTCGAGCAACGATATGGCCGAGGTCAGCGCGGCGAAGAAGAGCATGATGAAGAACGCCGCCACGACGATGTCGCCGAGGCTTCCGAGGCTCTGCAGCCCCGTGGGCAGGGCGATGAACAGCGTGCCCACCGTGTTGTCGGAGATCTCCCTGCCCAGCCCGATGGTGGTCTCGAGGCCGAAGTTGAAGATGATCGGGAAGATCACCAGGCCGGCGACGAACGCGACGCCGAAGTCGGCCAGCGCCACGATCGTGGCTTCCTTGGCGAGGTTCTCCTTCGAGCGCAGGTAGGACGCGTACGTCATGAGCGCGCCCATCCCCAGCGACAACGAGAAGAATGCCTGGCCCGCCGCGAGCCGGATGATGTTGGGGTCGAGCAGCTCCCCGAGCTGGGGTCGCAGGTAGTAGGCGTAGCCCGCGCCGCCCCCGGGGAGGCTCGCTGCCCACACCGCCAGTCCCACCAGGATGAGGAACAGCACCGGCATCAGGATGAGCGCGGCCCGCTCGAGTCCCCTCTTCACGCCGAACACCACGATCGCGACGGTGATCGCCATGAACAGCAGGTGCGATGCGATGGCGGGCCAGCCGGACGCCACCGACTGGAAGTAGGCGCCCGCATCCGTGGGGAGACCACCGCGCAGGGCGTCGAACGCGTAGCGCATCGTCCAGCCGGCGATGACCGAGTAGTAGGCCAGTATGCCGAACCCGCAAAACACGAACAGCCATCCCAGCGGTGCCCACGCCGGTCCGCCGAGGCGCTTCACGGCCACCACGGGGGACTCCTGTGACATCCGCCCCACGATGAGCTCCGAGGTCATCAATGGGATGCCGATGATGGCGACGAGCACCAGGTACAGGAGTACGAACGCGGCCCCTCCACCCTCGGCGGCGACGTACGAGAAGCGCCACATGTTGCCGAGGCCCACCGCCGATCCGACGGCGGCGAGGATGAAGCCAGCCCGAGTGCCCCAGGCGTCGCGAGCCTGTGTCGCCGCAGGATCCGTCATTGGGTGGTCTCCCGCAAGGTGAAGAAGTGCTCGAAGCTATGCGATTGGAGGTGCGTGTCTAGGTGCCGCCGGGCCCTTCGTCCCTGGCCCTGATCGCGTCCCACGCGGCGTCGAAGACCTGCTGCGGCCCGACGTGCTGAATCGTCCACTCGGCGTTCGCGGTGCGGTCCAGCGCCAGAGTCACGAGCTGCAGCCATACGTCGGTCCACACCTCGACCGTACCCGCCCGGACCTCGCCGACCGACTTCCCGGCCGCGATGACTTTCGAGACTTCGTCGCGCAGCTCGACGCGGGCGTCGCGGCTCTTGCTGTCCAGGAGTGAGCCCAGCCGGGTGAGGAAGACGAGTTTGATCAGCGCCGGATCACGACCCGCCAGATCGAGCCACGCGTTCGCCACGTGTTGCAGTCGCTCCTGACAGGCGACGGCTGGAGCCTCTTTCACCAATGAGATCAGCAAACGTACCGCAGCGCGGTAGATCTCGTTGAGCAGGTGCTCCTTGCTCTCGAAGTGTCGATAGATCGTTCCCTCGGCCACCTTGGCGCTCTGAGCGATCTGCGGCGTGGTGCTCGAGTGGTAACCCCGGGTCGTGAACAACTCCAGCGCGGCGCGCACCAAACGCTCTCGCGTACCCTTCGGGTCGCGCTTGCGCCGCGGAGCAGAATTCGGAGTGTTCTGAGGGTGAGCCATCACTCGCAACTGTAGCACGCCGATGCCTCGCTGTCTATCTTTCGCCTCTCGAGTGGCGTGTTCCAAAGGAGGTCTCTCGGTGACGGCGGGCGGCGGACTGGATTTTCCCGGGCTGTGGCAGGAGGCGATTCCCTACGACGGCTTCGCCGCGGAGGTACAGGACCTGCGCGGTCTGTGGGAAGGGATCTACAAGAAGGCGACCATTCCCGAATGGGCGCTCGAGCGGGCGCGGGCCCGTGGTCAGGGCGCTCACTTCCTGGTGATAAGCGAGGATTGGTGCTGGGACGCGGCCAACACGGTGCCCGTCCTGGCCAAGCTGTGCGCTCAGGACGGCGGCATGGAACTGCGCATGATTCACCGCGACGAGCACCCGGAGGTGATGGACCAATACCTCACCAACGGCTCGCGCGCGATTCCCATCGTCATAGTGCTCGACGCCGAGTTCCGCGAGTTGGGTCACTGGGGACCTCGCCCCGACGAGCTCCAGGCGTGGGCCGGGGCCAACAAGGGCAAGATGGAGAAGGGCGAGTTCTACGTTGAGATGCGACGCTGGCACGTGAAGGACGGCGGACACTCGATGCTGAGGGAGGTGCTGGCGATACTGCAGTAGGCGGGCGTCACGTGTACGCCCGCCCCTGCCGGCTACGACTCCTTCAGCACGCTCCTCAGAATCCCCAGTCCCTGCTTCACGTCCGCCTCCGAGAACACCAGCGACGGGCGGAACCGGACCGAGCGTGGACCACATGCCAGGGTGGCAAAGCCGGCCTCCCAGCAGCGCTGCCGCAGGGTGTCGCGCGCGCCTCCATCCGGCATGTCGAAGGCGAGCAGCAGGCCGGCGCCGCGAACGTTGGTGATCACCGGGAACTCCTGCTGCAGCTGCTGCAGGCCCTCGAGGAAGACCCGGCCGATGTGCGCCGCGTTCTCCACGAGCTTCTCGTCCCGTATGATGCGCAAGTACTGCGCGCAGCGGACCATGTCCACCAGGTTGCCGCCCCAGGTGGAGTTGATGCGCGATGAGACGTGGAAGACATTGCTCTCCACCTCGTCGATGCGGCGCGTGCTCATGACTCCGCACACCTGCGTCTTCTTACCGAAGGCAACGAGGTCCGGTGTGACTCCCAGCTGCTGAAACGCCCACATTGTGCCGGTCACGCCCATCCCGGTCTGTACCTCGTCGAAGATCAGCAGGGCGTCGTGCTCGTCGGCCAGGCTGCGCAGCCGCTTCAAGAACTCGGGACGGAAGTGGCTGTCGCCGCCCTCGCACTGGATGGGCTCGATGAGGATCGCCGCTATGCCGTGCGGGTCCCTGGCGAACGCATCCTCGATTTCGCTCACCGACTGGTCCTCGGCCTTGGCCACCGCTGCCTCGTCCACGGGATAACTCAGCTTGGGGTTCGATACCCGAGGCCAGTCGAACGTGGGGAAGTCGCGGGTCTTGAGCGGCTCTGTGTTGGTCACGGAGAGGGTGTAGCCACTGCGGCCGTGAAACGCCTCGCGGAAGTGCAGGATCTTGTCGGCTCCCCCCTCGATCCCCTTTGCCCTGTTCCGCTGGGCCTTCCAGTCGAAGGCGGCCTTCATCGCGTTCTCGACGGCGAGCGCACCTCCGGCGATGAAGAACAGGTAGCGGAACTCATCCGGTACGGCGATCTCTCGGAAGGTCTCGATGAATGCGGCGAACTCGACCGAGTAGATGTCGCTGTTGGCCGGATTCGCCAGAGCCGCCGTCATCAGGGACCGGCGGAAGCCATCGTCCTCCGTTCGGGGGTGGTTGTGTCCGATAGGCAGGGTGGCGAAGAACGTATAGCAGTCCAGGTACTCTTTTCCCTCGAGCGCGTCCACTATCGTGGGCCCGTGCGACTTCTCCAGGTCGATAACGATGTGAAACCCATCCACTAGGATGTTGCTCTCGAGAATCGGAAAGACCCGGTCGGTGGAGACCTTGACCTCGGTCATGTTGCTCTCCTTTGACAACGAATTGCTACCCGTGCGGACGAACGCTGCCTGGAGCGTCACGGCGCGCGGTGCACGGCTTGGGCGTCCGTCTGCGGACGCGGATGGCCGGAATGCGTGCCGGCGCTAGAGCACCGACTCGTTTGGCGGCGCGAAGATTGCCGGGCGCGCCCGCCGAGGAAGCCTACTGGGGGAGAGAAGGTTGGTTTGCAACGGTTCAGCCGCCCGCGTTGAGTCGACTCGATCCTGCATGACGAAATCTAACCGGCGGCCCCGGGTGGGCCAGCCAGACGCCGGAGATCGTGCCCCTCAGTAGGTCCAGGCCGTATAGAAGAGGGCGAGGAGGCTCTTGTCGGGTCCGGCACCCACGGTGACCCCGACTATGGCGGCCCGGAAGAACTGCGCCATCAGTCCGAGTCCGCCGCCCACCTTCAGATCCTCCGTGGTGAGCCTGAAGTCGCCCGTCGGGAAGACGCGCCCCGCGTCGAGGAAGCCCAGCAGAGTGAGGCGATAAAGGCTCGGTTGCGCCAGCAGATCGTAGCGGACGTCGAAGTTGCCGACCAGCTTGCTGGAGTCCAGGAACCGGAACCTCCAGAGTCCCCGGTGCGACCAGGCGCCGCCGAAGGCGTTGAACGCCCCCCCGCTACGCTCAAAGTGGTAGTAGTTGCCCAGCCTGGGGCTGCCGTCCATCGTCTGGCCCGCGACGCGCCCCGCGATCACCAGCTTGGGGCCGATCGGCAGGTAGCCCTGAGCCGACAGCACGAACTCGGTGTACGACAGGTCTCCGGCGATCGTCGAGTCCGCCCCGCGCAGGATGGCCTCCAGCAATACGCCCTTCCTGGGGGCGACCTCATCATTCCGTGTGTCGAGCACGAGTCCTACTCGTGCCGACATGTCGGCAGTCGGAACGCCGATCGTCGGGTCCAGACCGGCCTGCCGGTCCAGCGAGAGCTGGCTCTCACCCGGCAGCGTGTCGATGTGCCACTCCTCGACGTTGAACCCGACGAGCACGCGGAGCGGTCCGATGATCCGGCGCTGCACTTCTCCATAGGCGAAAGCACGCCTGTTGTTGGAGCGGTAGTAGTCGGGGTTCTGGTCGGTGACGTTGGCCTCGTCGTACGGGGCGTCGTTGCCGATGCCGAAGTAGTTCTCGCGTCCCCGGCGCACCCACTGGAGCTGCGTTACGAATCGCCAGCCGTCCGCCAGCTTGGGCGCACGCCACTCGAGATTGATCTGCTTGCTCCCCGAGGTTCCGAAGAAGAAGTCCAAGGAGACCTTGCTGGCATACGGAGGCGGTGCGTCCCAGTCGTCGTACCCCAGCTGCTTGATCTGGGCGTAGTACAGGCCGAGCGCGAAACCATCGCGGTTGGAGTAGTAGATCTTCGGATACGAAACGTCCGTCCAGCTCGGCCCGAAGGTGGGCAGGTTGGGCAACTGCGCCCGAGCCGCGCCCGCCGAGACGGCGAGGAGAATCAGGACGGCGGCAGCGTGTCTCACCGGCCCCGTTCGAACAGGTGGGCCGAGTCGTGCAGCGCGGCCTCGCGGCCGTCGAACGCTGCGTAGCGGCGGCCGGACCACAGCGATGCTGCACCGAACTCGCCGTTCTTCTTCACCGCGTAGAAGCTGAGGCCGAACTTCGGGCGGCCCTGATCGTCCAGCAGGCGCGACTCCGTGGTGGTCACGACGCGGCGCAGAGTCTCGAGGGCGGCGTCCGTAGGGGACATGCCCCGCCGCCTGAACTCCACGGTGAGGAACGCCCCGCACACCTTGATGTTGGATTCCCCGCGGCCCGTCGAGCCGGCTGCGCCGATGTCGTTGTCCGTGTACTGTCCCGCGCCGATGATGGGAGAGTCGCCCACCCTCCCGGGGATCTTCCAGGCGAGGCCGCTGGTGGTCGTGACGGAGGAGACGTCACCGGCGGCGTTCACCACGTTGCAGTTGATGGTGCCGTGGCGCTCGAACTCGAGGTCCTTCTCCGCGGGGACGTTCAGCCAGTCGTCATCGGGACCGCGGTTCGCCCGCCAGCGAAGCCAGATCTCCCGCGACTTGTCGGTAAGCAGGTCCTCCTCCTGGAATCCGTACGACAGCGCGAACTCCTTGGCGCCCTTCCCCACGAGCATGATGTGATCGGTGTAGAGCAGCACGTACTTGGCTACCACGCTGGGGGTCTTGATTCCCTCGAGCGCTCCCACCGCTCCGGCGCGGCGCGAGGGCCCGTGCATGCAGGAGGCGTCGAGCTGCACGACACCGTGCTCATTGGGCAGGCCGCCGTACCCGACGGATGTGTCCTCGGGGTCCAGCTCCCGGATCTTCACGCCCTCGACCGCCGCGTCGAGGGTGTCGACGCCCTGGTCCATGAGCTCCGCGGCCAGCTGCACGGCCCGAATCCCGTTGGCCGAGGCCACCGCGACCTGTCTCGCCTGAGGGCGCACGTGAACGGCCGCAGCGCTCCGACCGGATACCATATCGGGCGTGAGAGCCGCGCCCGCGGCGAGTGTGGAAGCCGCTCCGAGGAACTCGCGACGAGTGAGAGAATCAGACACGATCAACCCCTCCTCCCAGGGTGTGGAACATCGAGCGGGGAGCCCCGCGAATAAACGGCTGTCGGGGTCCCGATGTCAACTTGATTCCCCCATCGGTGAACCGTACGTTCACCTGCCCGCCGCGTGCCTCGGCGCGGCGCCCGCCGACCCGCAGGAGAGGTGAGCGCTCAGTGGTCTCAGTAGTGTTGCCGGTCTACAACGAGCGGGAGAGCCTGGCCCCGCTGCTCGACGAAATCGCCACGGCGCTGCGCGAGATTCCGTTCGAGATAGTAGCCGTGGACGACGGTTCAACGGACGGCTCGCTGGAGGAGCTCCAGCGGCTCGTGATGGGTCATCCGGAGCTGCGCATCGTTGCGTTCGAGCGCAACTCCGGGCAGAGCGCGGCGTTCTCTGCGGGGTTCGACGCGGCTCGGGGTGATGTGGTCGTCACGATGGATGCGGACGGTCAGAACGATCCCCGGGACGCGCTCAAGCTGCTGCGTGCGCTCGAGGCGCACGCGTCCGTAGCGGCCGCCGTGGGGTACCGCGAGGGGCGCGCGGATTCGGCATGGAAGCTGCTGCAGAGTCGCGTCGCCAACCGGACGCGCAACTGGATCACGGGAGATGCGGTGCGGGACACCGGGTGCTCGCTCAAGGCGATGCGCCGCGACGCCCTGGCGCTTGTTCCACGGTTCGACGGCATGCACCGATTCCTGCCCACGTTGATCCGTGCACGGGGCGGTAAAGTGCTGGAGCTTCCCGTCTCGCATCGTGCGCGGCGCTACGGTGAGAGCAAGTACGGCATGTGGAACCGGGCGGCCCGAGGACTGCGCGACGCGTTCGGGGTTCGTTGGTACCGCCGTCGCGCGCTCGAGTGCGCGGGCAGGAGGGGCGTCGATTGATCGCCGCGCGGCCGGCGGGTTGCCGCGAAACGAGAGTCCAGCGACATTCGCTTGATGGACAGCCGCCCGAGCCCAGACACGAAGGCTGAGATGACCACACCCGAGTTCGGGCGATTCTACCTACCCGGGCCCACCGAGGTTCATCCGGACGTTCTGGCTGCCATGATCCGGCCGATGATACCGCATCGGGGGCAGGACATGGTGGAGCTGATGCAGGGGTTCGAGGCGCCGCTGCGGCGGATATGGTGTACCGAGCGGCGTGTGTTCATCGGCACCTGTTCGGCCACCGGCTTCATGGAGATGGCGGTGCGCTGCGGTGTGAAGCAGCGCGCGCTGTCTCTCGTGGGCGGTGCGTTCGGTGAGCGGTTCGCGGCCATCGTGGCCTCGGCCGGGCGCGACGTGGTCCGGCTCGAGGTCGCGAAGGGCCGCACGGTGGAGCCGGACATGTTGCGCGACGCGCTGAAGCGGACCCACGTGGACGCGGTGACGCTGGTGCATTCGGAGACTTCCACTGGCGCGCTCGCGCCGCTCGGTGAGCTGGCCTCCGTGGTGCACGAGTTCGACAACGTGTTGCTGCTGGTCGATGCGGTCACCTCGGTCGGTGGGATCCCGGTGGAGACTGACGCCTGGAAGCTGGACTTCACGCTCACCGGCTCTCAGAAGGCCATGGCGCTTCCGCCCGGTCTGGCCATGGCGGTCGCATCGGCGCGGATGCTCGAGATTGCCAAGGGCATTCCCGAGCGCGGCGCCTACCTCGATGTGCTGGCGTTCGACAGGGCGGCGGCCAACTATCAGCCCACCAACACTCCGGCTCTCCCCCTCCTCTACGCGCTGGCGGCGCAGCTCGCGCGGATCGATGCGACGGGCGGGCCCGAGGCGCGCTGGCGGCGGCACGAGGAGATGAGGCGCGTCGTAGAAGCGTGGGTGAAGGGCCGCGGCGGAGAGTTGGGGTTCTCCTTCCTGCCGCCCGATGGTCGCCGCTCATGGACCGTGTCCTGTCTCAACGTTCCGGATGGAGCCAACGGACGGGATCTGGCCCGCGACATGAAGCAGCGCGGGTGGACCATCGGCTCGGGGTACGGTGACCTCAAGCGTTCCACCATTCGCATCGGACACATGGGCGATCACACGCCCGAAGGCCTGCGCGAGCTGCTGGCGACTCTCGAGGAGGTTGCGCGATGAGGCGGGTCGTGGTGGTTGCGGATCGGGTGGCGGACGCAGGCCTGGACCTCCTGCGGGCGGAGCCGGAGCTCGAGGTTGTCCCCCTGGCCGGCGAGGCCGAGCGCCTGCCGGCGGAGCTCGAGCGGGCTGACGCGTTGATAGTCCGGTCCGACACGACGGTCACCGAGGAGCTCATCGGGCTCGCTCCGCGCCTCACGGTGATCGCCCGGGCCGGAGTGGGCGTCGACAACATCGACGTCGAAGCGGCGACCCGCAGGGGAATCGCCGTGCTCAACGCGCCCGGCGCCAACACCGTGAGCGCGGCCGAGCACGCGCTGGCTCTTCTCATGGCGTTGGTTCGCCGCATCCCGTGGGCCGCGCACAGCATGTCCGCCGGGGAGTGGAACAGGAAGCAGTTCGCCGGGACCGAGCTGCGCGGCAAGACGCTGGGGCTCGTGGGGCTGGGCCGCGTGGGCATCCACGTTGCGACCGTTGCGCGGGCGTTCGGGATGAAGGTGATAGCTCACGACCCGTTCCTCCCCGAGCCGCGAGCCAGCGAGCTCCGGATCGAGTTGAAGCCGCTCGAGGAGCTGCTCTCCGCCGCCGACGTCGTGTCGCTGCACGTGCCCCTCACCGACCAGACGCACCGTCTCATGAACCGCGAGCGGCTCGGCATGATGAAGCCGACTGCCGTACTGGTGAACACCGCGCGCGGCGGCCTCGTCGACGATGACGCCCTGGTGGCGGCGGTAGAGGCAGGCGAGCTCGCGGGGGCCGCCCTCGACGTGTTCGAGCCGGAGCCGCTGCCCGCCGAGTCGCCGCTGAGGCGCACCGAGCGGATTCTGCTCACACCGCATCTCGCGGCATCCACGTCGGAGGCGCAGGAGCGTGTCGCTTCGGAGATCTGCAGCAACGTGCGTGACGCGCTGCTGGAGGGCACGCTGCGCGGCGCCGTGAACCTCCCCGGCGTGTCGTCCGAGGTCATGGCGCGCCTGGGAGGGACGCTGGAGCTTGCCCGAAGGCTGGGCCGGTTGGCGGTGGGGATCGTGCGCGGCCGCGTGCAGTCGGTGGAGGTTTCCTATGGCGGCTCGGACGATGCGGCGCCGCGGCCCACAATGTTGGCGGCCGTCGAAGGCGTGCTCTCCGCGATGGGCGTGGACGCGGTGAGCCTCGTGAATGCAGCAGGTCGGGCCGAGCAGCGCGGCATGGCGATCGGGCGCCGCGTGGGCCACGCCATCTCCGGGTTCGAGACCACGATCGGCGTCTCGGTCCAGACGCCCGAGCGCACCGTGACGGTGGACGGAGCAATGCTGGGTGAGCACGCCGGGAGGATCGTCCGGATCGACGGTTTCGTCGTGGACGTCCCAGCCGAGGGGCACGTCGTCGTCATGCGTAACCGCGACGTCCCGGGCGTGGTCGGCAGGGTGGGAAGCCTGCTGGGAGAGGCACAGATCAACATCGCCTCGTATCACCAGTCCAGGCCCGACGAGTCCGGCAACGAGACCCTCGCCGCGATCGTGGTGGCCCAGGCGCTGCCCGAAGAGGTGGTTGAGGATATGGAGAGGCTGGAAGACGTGTTGGAGGTGCGGTCCGCGAGCCTGAACGGCGACTAGCTCGTTACGCGGCAGCCGCACCCGACGGCGGCGTATCTCCCTCGGGACGCTTGATCCCACCTGCTCCGGCTACCCTGAACGAGCTCACCGCTTGCGTAAGCCGGTCGGCCGCCTCGGCGAGCTGAGCCGCCGAGCCCGCTACCTCCTCGGTCGAGGCACTCTGCTCCTCTGCCGACGCCGCGATCTGCTCCGCCGCCGCGACGACCGACTCGGTGCCGCCGTGGATGGTCTGCAGTCGCTGCGTGATCTCCTCGACGAGCTTCTTCACGTCTGCTGCCGCGCTCGAGATCTCGCCGGTCCACGCGCTGGTCTCGGCCGCTCCGCCCGCCACCTCCTGGAGTCCGGCGGCGGCCGCCTCCGCGATCTCCCGCACCGAAGTGCTGGCGGCGGCCAGGCGCGCGAGCCGCTCCCCGGTCGTCTGCAGGTTGGCGAGCACGTTGTTCACCGTCTCCGACGTAGTGGCTGCCGCCCGAGCCGCCTGGTTTGCCAACTTGCGGACCTCGTCCGCCACCACGGCGAAGCCACGGCTCTCCGTGCCGGTGGCCCTCGAGGCCTCGATCGCCGCGTTCAGGGCCAGCATGTTCGTCTGCGCAGCGATCGAGCGCGCCTGCTTGATGAACGCCTCGATCTCCTCGGACATGCCCGCCAGCTGCCTGGCGTCCTCGACGCCCGCTTCGAGGTCGCTGGCCAGGTCCGCCAGCTGCTGGCTCCCCGCGAGCAGGTGTTCGCGGTGCTGCTCGGACGTCTCCAACAGGGACTGGTTGCGTTGGGCAGCCAGTTTGGCCCCGTCGGCGAGCTGCGAGGTGATCCCGCTGATGCGCGTTGCGTCGTCGACTGCCCCGCGGACCATCTCGGCCTGGTTCGTGGCCTGAGCGGAGAGCGTCTGGCAGGTGTTGGCCATCTCCTGCGTGGATGCAGACATCTCCTGCGTGCTCGCCGAGATCTCCTCGGCCATAGATGCCGACTCCTCCGACGCGATGCGGATCTGTCCCACGAGCTTGCGCAGTGCACCCACCATCCTCTCGACGGCGTTGAGCAGGAGATCGACCTCCTCGGATCCGGCCCCCTCGCCGCCGACCGACGCGGAGAGGTCTCCGTCCGCGACCCGGCTGGCCACGGCTCCGGCCATCCGCACCGGTAACGTCACCTTACGGTTGAGCCACGAGGTGACGTACAGGACCACCATGAGGACCAGCCCCAGGACCACTGCAGCTCCGGTGTAGAGCGCGCGCTTGAGCGATCGCGCCGCGGCGTACGTGACGCTCGACGGCTCCCGCACCACGACCCACCAGCGCCTCCCGTTCGTGGGCACGGTGGCCACGAGCTGGCTTCCCTCGGTCGGGGAGTCGAGCGTGAAGACGGCAATCGCGCTATCCAGCGGGATGCTGCTGGCGTCCGGGATGGGACGGAGCCTGCGCTCGGCGTCCCGCGTGACGATCGCGCGCCCGGAGGAGTCCACGACCGCCAACACCACGCTGGCGTCGAGATCGTCCACGCCCAGGACGCGGGCCAGATGGAAGAATGCTGCCTGCCCCCGCATGACGCCGATTGGTCGCCGGGTGCGCGACTCGAGCACCTGCGTCGCTAGCGCCATCGTGATCAGGTCCGTCTCAGCGTGGACTTCCGGCGGACCCTGGAATTCGCCCAGGTCGAACGCAGCCTGCCACCACTCCTCTGCGGCATGGCCGAAGTGGTCGGTGATGGCGGTGCTCGTGACCGTGAAGCCGTGCAGCTCGGTGACCAGGATGGCGGCGAAATCCGACGCGTCCCCGAACTCCTCGAGCAGGCGGGACAGCGCGGTGTCGGGCCGCAGGGCCTGCGATTCGCCGTAGCGGCGCTGCAACTCCGCCTCCGGTAGCTGGTGCAGCCCGAGGCGGGTCGCCTCGACGCCGGCGCTGCGCACGGTCTCCACGACATCGGGGATCTGGGCGAGCAGGCCGAGGTAGGTGCGGCGCTCGCGGAGCCACTGGTCCACGGTGGTCGAAGCCTGTGCAACGGCATCGGCCACGCGCGCCTCGCCGGCCATCCGGAACTGGCGCTCCACGACCCACCCGGCAACCCAGGCTGCCATGGAGACAGTGAAGACAGCCAAGGGCACTCCGATGAGGAGCGCGCGCTTGTGGAGATCGGCCGACTTCGCGGACTGGGCAGTCATGGCTGCGAAGAACCTACGACCGGCTTCCAAGGGGAGCAAGCCGTGCTAGATTACCCGTGCCATGAGTGCAGAACGAGCCGATACGCAGACCTACGACCCCGAGGCCGTCGAGCAGAAATGGAGGCGGCTCTGGGGGGAGCGCCGCACGAACGCGACGGACGTTCACGGCGCCCCGAAGCCGTACTACAACCTGATGATGTATCCCTACCCCTCCGCGGAGGGACTCCACGTAGGCAACGTGTTCGCCTTCGTGGGAGCCGATGTGCACGGCCGTTTCCGGCGGCTGCAGGGGTGGGACGTGTTCGAGCCGATCGGCTTCGACGCGTTCGGCATTCACTCGGAGGACTACGCGCTCAAGGTCAACACCCATCCGGCCGAGCTGATCCCCGCCAACATCCGGCGCTTCCGCGAGCAGCTGAAGCGGTTCGGCCTGATGCTCGATTGGGATCACGAGGTCTCCACGACGGACCCGCGGTACTACAAGTGGACCCAGTGGATCTTCCTCCAGCTGTACGAGGCTGGGCTCGCCGTTAGGAAGAAGGCGCCGGTCAACTGGTGCCCCGAGTGCATGACTGTGCTCGCCAACGAGCAGGTGATCAACGGGATGTGCGAGCGCCATCTCGAGACCGCGGTCGAGCTTCGGTTCCTGGAGCAGTGGTTCTTCAAGATCACCGACTATGCGGAGCGGCTGCTCGAGCATCACGAGTGGCTCGACTGGTCAGGGTCCACTCGGACGATGCAGGTGAACTGGATCGGCCGGTCGGAGGGCGCCGACCTCGTGTTCGAGACGCCCACCGGAACGCCGATCACGGTGTTCACTACCCGTCCCGACACGGTCTTCGGCGCGACCTACATGGTGCTGGCGCCGGAGCACCCGCTGGTGGATGAGCTCACGACGAGCGAGCAGCGTCAGGCGGTGAACGACTACCGGCGCCAGGCGGGCGCCATGGATCTCATCTCCAGGCGCGTGGGTGACAGGGAGAAGACCGGCGTCTTCACCGGCTCCTACACGCGCAACCCGGCCACGGGCGAGTCGGTGCCGATATGGATCGCCGACTACGTGCTGATGGAGTACGGTACGGGAGCGATCATGGCGGTGCCGGCGCACGATGAGCGGGATCTCGGGTTCGCGAGGAAGTACGATCTCGAGGTGCGCCAGGTCGTTGAGAGCCGGGAAACGGGAAACGGGAAACGGGAAGTGGACCGGGAAGGGGGAGACGCCGAGGGCGAACTCCCTTACACGGGGTGGGAAGGGACCCTCATCAACTCAGGCCAGTTCGACGGCCTGCCGTGCGCCGAAGCGGTTGCGGCCATCACGCAGTGGCTGGAGGAGAAGAACGCCGGCGGAGTCAAGGTCCAGTACCGCCTGCACGACTGGTGCATATCGCGGCAGCGCTACTGGGGTCCGCCGATCCCGATCATCTACTGTGGCGACTGCGGCGCGGTGCCGGTGCCGGAGGGCGACCTCCCGGTGCTACTGCCTCCGTTGGAGGACTTCCGGCCCGACGAGAGCGGTGTGTCACCGCTGGCGCGCGTAGAGGAGTGGTATCGGGTCCCGTGCCCGAAGTGCGGCAAGGATGCGTACCGCGAGACGGACGTGTCGGATACGTTCCTCGATTCGGCGTGGTACTTCCTAAGGTATCCGTCGACCGAGTTCGACGACCGGCCGTTCGACTCGGTGCTCACCAAGAAGTGGCTTCCGGTGAACTCGTACATCGGCGGGAACGAGCACGCGGTGCTCCACCTGATGTACGCCCGGTTCATCACGATGGCGCTGCACGACCTCGGTCACCTGGACTTCGAGGAGCCGTTCACGCAGTTCCGCGCCCACGGGACGATCGTGAAAGACGGTGCGAAGATGTCCAAGTCCCGGGGCAACGTAGTGATCCCGGACAAGTACATAGCAAAGTGGGGCGCGGACACCTTCCGCATGTACCTCATGTTCCTGGGTCCCTACCAGGAGGGTGGCGACTTCCAGGACGGGGGGATCTCGGGAATCCGGCGCTTCCTGGACAAGGCGTGGGCTCTGGTAACTGCGGGAACGGATGGCGAGCTGGGCGATGGGCACGGCGAGGCGCAGCGCAAGCTGCACCAGACCATTCGCGGCGTGGGCGGCGACCTGGAAGAGCTGCGCTACAACACGGCCATCTCCAAGCTGATGGAGTACGTGAACGTGCTGCGTGCGTCCGGGAGTGGGGACGCGGGGACCCCGGCCGCGTTGCTCGAGCCGCTGGCCATCATGCTCGCGCCGTTGGCGCCGCACTTCGCCGAGGAGTGCTGGGAGCGGCTGGGGCACGACACGAGCGTGTTCGACGCCGCCTGGCCGACCTACGACGAGGCGCTGGCCCAGGAGCAGACTATCGAGCTCGTGGTCCAGGTGAACGGCAAGGTTCGCGGCCGGCTCCAGGTGCGGCCCGGGCTTTCCAGGGACGCTGCGATCGAGCGGGCCCTGGCCGAGGACAGCGTGCAGCGCTTCGTGGAGGGCAAGGAGATCCGCAAGGCCATACACGTGCCGGATCGGCTGGTGAATCTGGTGGTATGAGGGCCGGGAAGCGGGAAGCGGGAAGCGGGAAACGTGCATAAGTGCGTTTCCCGCTTTGGTTTAGGACACCAGGAGGCGAAGCGAGGCTGGGCAGTTTCCGGAGGTGGGTGACCGGCCGAGCGAAGAAGCCTGAACCCAGGCAAATCGGCGCCCGAGAGCCTGCGACCATCCCGACCCCCCGAGCGTCTATCATACGGGCATGACAGAGACAACGCTGGCCGCATTGGACGAACTCGCGATCCAACGGGCGAAGTCGGGCGATCTGGAAGCGCTCAAGCATGTGTACCGGGCATACGAGAGCACGGTGTACACGCTGGCGCGGCGGCTCTGCCGGACGGCCGCGGACGCCGCGGGGGTGCTGCAGGGGACCTTCCTGGGGGTCTGCCGGAGCGTCGAGCTGTTGCGGGGCGCGG
>JAUVTI010000088.1 GCA_030601605.1 Gemmatimonadales bacterium | reverse complement strand
CGGCACGGCGGGGTGGATGCTCCTCAACCTGAGTCGGGCACTACCGGCGCCGCCCTCACTCGATCTCTTGATCTAGTTCGATCGGGTGGGCAAGGGTGCGCTGGGCTACCTGCTGGTGAGCGACGGCGAAGCCCTCATCATCGATCCGCCCAGAGACCTCTCCGCGTTCGCGGCGGCCGTCGAAGAGGCTGACGCGCAGATAGTGGCCGTAGCGGATACGCACTGCCACGCCGACTACCTGAGTGGCGGCCCCGGCTTGTCGCGCCTGACGGGAGCTCCGTACCACCTCCACCCCGCCGATTCCAGCTACCCGTACGACGGCACGCCGGGCCGCCTGCGCTTCGATGCGCTCGAGGACGGGGCCGAGCTCACGGTCGGCCGCGCCACGGTGAAGGTGCAGCACACGCCGGGCCACACCGAGGGAAGCGTGACCTACGTCGTGGACGACCAGGCCGCCTTCACGGGCGACTTCGTGTTCATCGCTTCCGTCGGGCGGCCCGACCTCACCGGCAAGACCGAGGAGTGGACCGGCATACTGTGGAACAGCCTGGAGCGGACCAGAAAGCGGTGGCCCGCCGACCTGACCATCTACCCGGCACACTACGCCTCCGATGAGGAGCGCTCATCCGACCGCTCGGTTGGCGCGCCGTTCGGCGCACTGCTCCGAACCAACGAGGCCCTGCGGATAGCGGATGCAGGCACCTTCCGAGAGTGGGTTCGGGAGCGGACGGGCACTTTCCCGGACGCCTACCGCAAGATCAAGGCGGTGAACGTCGGCCTGGTGACGGTGGACGAACTGGAGGCGGAGGCGTTGGAGGTGGGGAAGAACGAGTGCGCGCTGGCCTGACGCCGTGGCGCGTCGGCTCAGGGGGTGTAAGACGCCATGAACTCACCCCGCACGGGCCGCCCCTCTTCAGTCCGGGCGGGGTAGAAGACCCACTGTTGCAGGCGGTCGAGCAGCGCTCTTCGGAAGGCTCCGTCTTCGATCTTGGGCTCGACCTCCACCTTGGTCACCGCCCCTCGCCGGTTCACCCAGAAGTGGAGCGTGTACTCCCGCCCCTTGATTGACGGCGGGGCCTGCTCGAAGGGGTAGAGCACCACGCGTGGCTCCGGCGCGAGCGCCGCACCGCCGCCGCCCGAGCCCGGACCCTCGTAACGACCGACGCCGGTCCCCTGCCCCGAGCCGACTCCTCCACCGCTGCCCGTGCCGGTGCCTTCCCCGGCTCCGCTGCCCTCTCCGGGACCCTCGGCCTGGATCACCACCACGCGCGTGACCGGGGCCGTCTCGATCTCGGGCTCCTGCGCCGTCGTCTCGATGGTGGGCTCGGGCAGCGCCACCGCCACCTCCTCCACCGCAGCCGCCGGGCTGCTGGCCGCGGGGGCCGGCAGTGGCGGGCGCTCGATGTCCTGGATCTCGGCACCGCCACCACCGCCACCACCACCTATGGGTCCCGGGCCGCGACCTCCCCCGAAATAGGCCGCCACGCTGCTGCCCACGATGATCAGGACCACGAGAACCGCGTGCAGTGCGACGGAGAGCCCGATGCCAGCCCCAAACGGACGGTCGGTCCGCGGGGGAAGTACGTGCGGTTTCTGCCGCGGCCTCACCGCCTGCGAACCTCCTCCCTCAGTCGCTCGTACTGTTCCGGGGTGAGGAAGTAGATCCGGTCGAACGCCTCGTTGGTCCTGCTGTCCTCGGCGCCCACTACGTCGAGGAACACGCGGCGGTAACGCGACGCCATGGTCGGCGCGTAGAAGTCGAGGATCAGCGCCCCGCAGCGCACTGCCGCACGCCGCCTCAGGTCCTCCAGGTCGTCCTCCTCCATGCCGATGTTCCCCAGGACCTGATCGTCCACCAGCAGGAAGCACAGCTCCTTGAGGAAGGCAAACACCGTTGCCTCGGGCTCGTCCGTCCCGAGCGGCATCAGCACCGACACGATCTGGTCGCCGGTATCGTACTCGTCGAACTCCACGATGCGGCCCTCCGGCCCCACCGGCGGCGACGGGAAGATGACACCGGACGTGAGCCGGCGGCGCGCCAGGTAGGGTCCCAGCTGCGGCACGAACAGGGTGTCCCACATGGCCTGGATGGCGGCGTAGCGCGGCGCCTGCTCTGCGGTGAATTGCTCCCAGTAGTCGCGATAGAAGACGTGCCACTCGATCCGGGCGGCTTCGACCAGCCGCTTGAGCAGACGGCGGGCTCCGCTGGTCTGCATCGCCTGTGCGATGATCAGCATACCCAGACCGGCGTTGGGACCGAGCCCGCCCGAGGGCGGGCCGCCCGGCGGCCTCTGCCCCCGGTAGAACTCCTGGGGACTCGGGACGTCGTTGTCAGCCACCCGCTGGAGCGACATCATCATCTCTTCTGCGCTGGCGGTCGGGAAGTACAGCGGCACGAAGTGGAAGACGTCCAGTTCCGGGTTCCCGCCCGCGAGGTCCCGCCTCAGTTTCGTCGCCAGCGAGTCGAGTGGCGTGGGGTAGATGCCCAGCTCCTGCTTCACATCGCGGATCCGCCGCGCATAGTCGGCGCTGTACAGCCCCAGCGGGCCGGGCTGGTCGGCGGCGATCACCGCCAGGGTGTGGAACCAGAGGTCCGTCTGCGGCGCGCCTCGCACCACCCAGCCGCGCCGGTTGACCCGTTCGAGCTCAGGCGCCGGCGCCTCTGCAACCGCGGGCGCGATCTTCTGGCGCAGATTCTCGAGCACCGCCCACTCGATCAGGTATGCATCTTCGAACGTGGCTCCCTCGTCGGCGCCCTGCGCCGCGGTGAGGAAGATCGCGTGATACCGGCCCACCTGCTCCGGTGCAAAGGCCTCGAGCAACAGGGAGCCACACTGCACAGCCGCCCTGCTGCTCACGACCGGATCGACCCCATCCAGGCTCGTGTGCACGGCCTCGTCCGCGGTGGAGAAGCAGAGCTCGCGCAGGATGGCGTAGACGCTCACGTCGGGATCGTGCGCCCCCGGGGGCGCCCAGATCGCTACGACGTTGTCGAGCCGCCGAAACGGGCTCCCTTCGTACACTCTCCCCTCCGGGCCCAGGGGCGGTGACACCAGGATGGTTCCCGCGTCGAGCTGGCGCTCTGCCAGGAAGCCCGCCACCACAGGAGCCACGTCGCCGACCCAGCGGGCCTTCACGTCCGCTAGGTAGGCGCTGTCCGCTCCCGCCGTGCGCGCCCAGTAGTCCGCGTAGAAGGACTCCCACTCCCGCGACAGCAGGTCCACGAACTTGCCCAGCACTTTCCGATGGTCTCCGTCCCGGAACGTCCCCGCCATCTCGCGGACGCCGAACCGTGTGCGGGCGTCGAAGAACTGCGCCTGGCTCAGATCGCGCTCCGCCACGGCCTTGAGCGCCAGCAGCATCTCTTCGGGATCCGCCTGGGCGAAGTAGAGCGGCACGAAGTGGAGGGCCTGGAAGACCCGCTCTTCCTGGAACTCGACCAGCAGCTCGGCCGCGGCGCTGTCGAGCGCGGTGCTGGGCACCCCGGCATCCCGTTTCGCGGCCGCCACGTGATCGACGTAGTCGGCGTTGTAGAGCGGGAACTCGCCGCCCATGCCGAATCCGACCCGGGCCAGCCCGTAGAACCACAGATCGGCGGCGGCGCTGGAGCGCAGCGTCCAGTCCGGGCGGCCCTGCCCGGTGTCGCCGGGCGCCTGACCCCCGGCCCCTGTCGCAGGACCCACGGTCGCCGCCAGCAGCAGCAGGCCGACTCGCCAAGTCATTCGGTACTCACGCATTGCACATACGAAACCCGTTATCCGGATAGGAGTTCCTCAATAGGACCGCGAAGTATCGACCGGTCCGGCCTCTGCGGCAACCCTCCCGCCGGCCCTGCCGATCCCGATGTGTGCAAGTCGGGCCCTCTGGATCGTCATCAGGGGCAGAACGAACCGCGAGGAAGCAATGAAAACGCTCAAGGCACTCATTTTCAGCATCCTGGTGGCCGGTCCGCTCCAGGCCCAGGGATGGATCGAGCCCATACCCGATGGGACGCAGGGCTTCGCAGTTGTTAAGGTGCGGACCGCCGTCTCCGTCCGGGTCACGGGACGAGTGGCCCTGGTGGAGGTCGAGGAGTGGTTCCGCAACGAAGGCCGCGGCCTCGGAGAGGGCGACTACCTCTATCCGCTCCCCGGCGAGGCGGTGTTCAGCAACTTCTCGCTGTTCCAGGGAGACCAGGAGCTCCGCGGCGAGACGATGGACGCGGCGCAGGCGCGCGCCATCTACGAGGAGATCGTCCGCCGCAAGCGCGACCCGGCTCTAATCGAGCTGGCCGGTCACGGATTGCTGCGTGCTCGTGTCTTTCCCATCAACCCCGGGGAGACCCGCAAGATCACGCTGCGCTATACGCAGGTGCTGGAGCGCGCAGGTGACGCGCTGCAGTTCCAATATGCCGCAGGCGGGCGCAGCGGCCGCTGGTTGCCAGTCGAGGGCGGCGCCCAGTGGCGGCAGCGCGCCGAGCCGGTGCCGTTGACGTTCACGCTCGTGGCCGATGGCGCGACATTCAACGATCCGTTCTCCCCCACCCACGAGCTGCGGGTGGCTCGCGTCGACGGGCGACTCACCGTGCGGCCGGCAGGCGAGCTCTCGGGCGACTTCGCCCTGTTCCTGCCCATGGCGCGCGGCCTGGTCGGACTCACCCTGGTGACGCACCGGCCTGTGGGCGAGGACGGCTACTTCATGCTGACGTTCTCGCCAGGCCAGCACGACGGCGCTGCGGTGCCCCGCGACCTGACGGTGGTGCTCGACGTGTCGGGCTCGATGTCCGGGTCCAAGATCGACCAGGCCAAGGCTGCGCTGCGGCAGCTCCTCGGCTCGCTGGGCCCGGAGGACCGCTTCCGGCTCCTGGCGTTCAGCAACCGGGTGCGGGCGCACAGCGAGGGCTGGACACGGTCCACTCCGGACCAGCTGAGAGACGCGAACCGCTGGATCGACCGCCTGGAGGCCGACGGCGGGACCAACATCTCGGGCGCCCTGACTGAGGCCTTCCGCCTGGATAGCGATGAGGGGCGGCTGCCCATCGTCGTATTCCTGACCGACGGACTTCCCTCGGTAGGTGAGAGCAACCCGGAGCGCATCGCGGCGCAGGCCGAGGCCGACCGTGGGCAGGCGCGGGTGTTCGCGTTCGGGGTGGGCTATGACGTGAACACATATCTATTGGACAGGCTGTCCGCTGCGGGCCGCGGCGCCACGCAGTACGTCGAGCCGGGCGAGGACGTGGAGCAGGCATTGAGCGTGCTGGCGACCAAGATCCGGCATCCGGTGCTGACCGACCTCGTAATCGCGGACGCTCCGGTGGAGCTCACGGAGATCTATCCCTCCATGCTCCCCGATCTGTTCGCCGGTGAGGAGCTCGTGGTGTTCGGCCGCTACCAGTCCGGCAGCGAGCGCAGCGGCAATGTCGCCGTGACCGGAGAGCGTAGCGGAAGGGTCGTGAGGCTGGCCACCGAGGCCACCTTCCCCAACCACGAGCCGGGCAATGACTTCATCCCACGCCTGTGGGCGTCCCGCAAGCTGGGCACGCTCACGCGAGCGCTGCGGTTGGAGGGTGCGACCGAGGAGCTCGTCGAGGAGATCCGCAGCCTCGCGCTGCGCTACGGTCTCTTGAGCGAGTACACGGCTTACCTGGTCCAGGAGCCTGAGGAATTCGCCGATGCGCGTAGCGGGCGGGGGCAGCGCAACGCCCCCATGCAGATTGGCGGCGTGGCGGCTTCCGCACCGGCCAACGCAGTGGGAGAGGGCGCCGTAGCGCGGTCCAAGCTGGACCGGGCCCGCGCGGAGGCCACGACCGAGGCCGAGCTGCAGGCAGCCGACGAGGACATCCTCAGGCGCGGGCACTTCGGGCAGACGAGACACGTGGCCGGACGGCTGTTCGCGGTGCAGGACGGCATCTGGACCGACCTGGCGCACAGTGACTCGGTGCGCACCGTTGCGGTGGCGCCGTACGGTGAGGCGTACTTCGCGCTGCTCAGGGCGCTCCCCGAGCTCGAGCCCTACTTCTCGGCGTTGGAGCAGGTCGTGGTGCACGGGAGACAGGTGAGCATCCGCGTTGTGGATGGCGGCGAGGACACGATTACGGACGCCGAGCTGGCGCGTCTAGTGCGGGACTTCCGCGAGCGCTAAACTGAACACCGTGAGCGTCGACTGGGCAGAAGTGTACCGCACGACCTTCGAGGACCTGGTCCGCTTCCTGCACCGCAAGGTGTGGGATGCGGACCGGGCGCAGGACCTGGCACAGGAGACGTTCGTGCGCGCGCTGGATCACGAGCCGGACAACCCGCGAGCCTGGCTGTTCACCGTAGCCGGCAACCTCGCGCGCGACGAGGCGCGAGCGGCCATCAGGCGGCGGGAGCATCTGACGCTCATCAAGAGCGAGGCCGCCACGCGGGAGCCGGCCCCCGACCCGGCCGAGGAGCTCGAGCGCGAGCAGCGGATGCAGCGGGTGCGGGGAGCGCTGGATCACCTGAGCGAGAGGGACCGTGACGGGCTGCTGCTGTGGGATGCGGGACTCGACTACGCGGAGATTGCTGCCGAAACGGGGCTGGCACAGGGAGCGATCGGCACCACCCTGGCCCGCGCCCGTCGCCGTCTGGTGGAGGCATACGGCGAGATGGAGGATAGAGATGTCGCACATCGATGAAGGCCAGCTGCACGCGTACCTGGACGGCGAGTCCGGGGCGCTGACCGACCGCGAGGCGGTCGAGCGTCATCTCGAGACCTGCGCCGGGTGCCGCGAGCGGCTCGACACGGAGCGCAAGCTGCGCGAGAGGGCCACCGCGATTCTCAGCGGCTCCGGGCCCGGAGCGGTTTCCGCGCCGCCGTTCGACGACATAGTCGCCCGCTCCCGGGCGGCCCGTGTCCGCAGCCGCTACCTGCGGCTCAACCGCATGGCGGCGCTGGGCTGGGCGGCGGTCATCTTCCTGGCGGTCGGTGTGGGCTGGATCGCGAGGAGCACGATCGGAGTGGACAGCCCGGCGCAGGAGGTCGCGGCTGCATCCGGCGACAGCGCGCCCGCCCCCGGCTTCCGCACCCTGGCCCGGGGAGAGATCCCCGAGGAACGAGCCGCGCCGGCAACGGGCGAGGCAGAGCCGGACGCGAGCGGGCGCGGAGCCGCCCGGCGCGAGCGCTCCCAGCCCACGGCAATGGCCAAGTCCGAAGCAGAGACCCCGGCGCGGAACGAGCCGCAGCCGCAGCTGCTCGCCGAGGCGGAGCGGGAGGAGCGCCCGGAAGAGGCGGACCGGCTGGCTGCCGTCGCCGCACCGGAGCGCCAGGCCGAGGCGTTCGCGGACGAAGACGCGGCCCGGGACCGGGCCGTGGCAGACGACGCCCGCCTACGTGTCGTCGGCGGCGTGCGCGCGGACGCGCCGCAGGATGCGTTGGAAGCCCTGAACGCGGACGCTTGGCGCGTGGCCGGGAGCGATGCGGCGGAGCAGCACATCGGCGGTCCGGTATTAACCGTACCGGAGCTGCCGGTTCTCGCCTACCAGCTGGGTGAGGTGGGCGGCACCCCCACGGTGCGCGTCGTACAGCGGCTGCCCTCGGGAGAGCCGCTGGAGCTGATCCAGCACCGGGCGGACGCGGAGCAGGTCGGTGCAGTGTCCGGAGTCGTGAGCGCCATGGAGCAGGCTCGCCACAAGCGCGATTCAGTGGACGTAGGGGAACCCGCCGAGGCCGTCGCTACGGTAGCGAGAGGCGCCTATCTGATCACCGGCCGGGC
>JAUVTI010000224.1 GCA_030601605.1 Gemmatimonadales bacterium | reverse complement strand
CCGAGGCCGGCACGGACCGGCACGCCCCCTCGGGCACCGCGGTGGGCACGCCGTCCCACATGAGCCCCGAGCAGGTCGACGGCAGCGAGGACATCGACCATCGCTCCGACATCTACTCGCTGGGGTGCGTGCTGTTCGAGTGTTTCGCGGGCCGGCCGCCGTTCTGGGCGCCGCGCGAGGAGGCCGTACTGCGGCTCCACCTCGAGGGGAAGGTCCCCAAGATCCGGAAACTGAGGCGCGATATCCCCGAGCCGGTCGCCGCGGCGCTCGACAAGGCCCTGCAGCACGCGCGGGACGATCGCTGGCAGTCGGCGGCCCACATGAAGGCGGCGCTGCCGGATCCGGCGGAGTACATGGAGTAGCCCACCAGGGTCTTTGGAGATCGACCCGAGAGAGCCCGACCGCCCCGGTCAGGCTCTTTCTGGTGCCACCGGCTTCAGCGTGTCCAGCTTGGCGGGATCGAAGTCGTCCGGCTCACGGTAGTACCAAGCCATCGCCGCGCCCGCCAGCAGGATCGCGACGCTGGCGGCCTGCGCGATGGTGAACGTGTTGTCCAGCAGCACCCGGTCGTCCTTGGCGCGTATGAACTCCACGACGAACCTCTCGACCGAGTAGAGCATCATGTAGACGCCGAACAGCCAGCCGGCCGCGTGCGGCCGGTTCCGCAGGCGCCACAGGATCCAGAACGCGAACAGCATCAGGGCCACTTCGTAGAGCTGCGTGGGGTGCACGGCGAGCACTTCGAACGGGCTCGTGCCCGCCGGGATCTCCACGCCCCACGCCGCCAGGTTCTGTGCGGTGGTCGGGGGCAGGCCTTCGGGGAACTTCATGGCCCACGGGAGGCCTGTCGGAATGCCGTAGTCGTCCTGCACCAGGAAACAGCCTACCCGCCCCAGGGCGTACCCGACTGCGCACCCGGGCGCCACGAGGTGGAGCGTGTAGCGCAGCGGAACGCGCTTCATCCGGCTCACGACCCACACGGATAGGATGCCCCCGATCAGGCCGCCGTACCACACCAGGCCGCCGCGAGAGAACAGCGCGTCCCAGCCGCCCTGGAGGGCCCAGTACCACAGCTTGGCTCCGAGGATCCCGCCGATCACTGCGGCGACGACGACGTCCCAGGCGAACTGCTCGTTGAGACCCTTCTCGGCGAGCTGCTGCTGCACGACCCATCCGCCGACGAGGAAGCTCGTCATCACCATTATGCCGAAGCCGGTGATCTCCAGCGGTCCGATGGAAAAGGTCAGCGGATAGACGGGCATCTGGGCTCAGCCTCGCGAGGGTGAGAAGTCGGGGGCGCGCTCCAGGCCGGGCCACGGCAGCCGGGCCTGCGCATCCAGGTACAGGTCGCTCTGCTCGCCGCGCTCCAGGTGGAACCACCCGGCGCGGGCTATCATTGCGGCGTTGTCGGCGTTGAGACGCGGGTTCGCGACGGCCACTCGCGCGAGTCCCTGCAGCCGGTCCGTCATGACGGAGGCCAGCGTGCGGGAGCACGCCACGCCGCCGCCGAGTACGACCGTGTCGTAGCCCGTGTGCTCGAGAGCGGCCGCGGCCTTGGCGGTGAGCACGTCGAACACCGCTGCCTGGAACGAAGCAGCCATGTCAGCGCGCTCAGCCTCCAGGTCGCTCGTGCCGCGCACTTTGTGCAGCACGGCGGTCTTGAGGCCGCTGAACGAGAAGTCGAATCCCTGTCCGAGCATCGGGCGGGGCAGATCGATGCGGTCCGTACCCTGCTTGGCAAGTCGCTCGATGGCCGGACCACCGGGGTATCCCAGCTCCAGCATGCTCGCCACCTTGTCGAACGCCTCGCCCGCCGCGTCGTCGCGGGTCTCGCCCAACATCCTGTAGATCCCCCACTCGGGAACGTCGAGCAGCAGTGTGTGGCCGCCCGAGGCGATGAGCGCAACGAAGGGCGGCGCCAGATCCGGGTCCTCCAGAGTGGGTGCGAACACGTGCCCTTCGAGATGGTGGACGCCGATCAGCGTCTTGCCGCCGGCCGCGGCGAGCGCCTTTGCGTAGCACACGCCCACGAGGAGGGAGCCGATCAGGCCGGGTCCGGCCGTCACGGCCACGGCGTCGACCGCGTCGAGGCGCACCCCGGCCTCGGCCAGCGCGCGATCCACCACCGGTCCGATGGCCTGCAGGTGCGCGCGGCTGGCCAGCTCGGGCACCACGCCGCCGAACACGGCGTGCACGTCCTGTGAGAGGATTACGAGGCTGGCGAGCTCGGGCCCGGTGCCGTCACGGACCAGCACCGCTGCGGATGTCTCATCGCACGACGTCTCGATCCCGAGGACCACATCACTCACGACTCCCTCCGGCGGATCGTGGCGGAGTCCGGGGTGGCCCGTGCGGTCATGCCTGCGGGTGGAATCACCCCGAGCTCTACAACGATGCGCCGCTGGACTCCGGTGATCTCGGCCACCACCCGGATGCTGTCGCGCGTGATCTGGTCGAGGCGCGCGGCGCGGCCGTGCACGGTCACCATGACCGCTGGAGGATCACTGACCCAGTTGCCGCCCTGGGCGGAGCGAACCACGACCGGGACGCCCATGACGACCTGGTCGGAGACCGCGTCCACGTCCACCGAAACCTGGACCTCGGAGTGGGACAACCGGAGGATCCCCAGTCCGGACGTATCGATCGGGACGGTCTGCGTTGCCGGCTCGGTGGCGTCCACCAGCTCGAGCGGCACAGTGAACAACTCGTCGGTTGCCCGCACCAGGGCCTGGGGTCCGCGCACGATCACGGATCCGGGTACGACCGCGATGCCGCCGAACTGCTCGTAACCCGAGTCCGGGGCGACGGAGACCCGGGGCACGACCGGCACGGTCCGCTGGAACACGTCGTCGAGCTGTACTGAGATCGTGCGTGGCTGGATGTCCTGCGGTGAGACATCGGCGTCGTCGATCACCGTAAGGTCGGCAAGCGAGAGCTCGAGCAGGTACA
>JAUVTI010000133.1 GCA_030601605.1 Gemmatimonadales bacterium | reverse complement strand
CGATCCGTCACCGATCGTCCCTGCTTCGCTGCTCGAGCTCGCTGACTGGTTGGCGCGCTACTACGCGACCTCCCTCGGGCTCGCATTGAAGGCGATGCTCCCGGCTGCGCTGTGGGGCGCCTCGCGCCTCGTCGCGGAAGTGAGCGACGCCGGCGCCGCCCCCGGAGGTGCGAGCCGGGCGGTGTTGGATGCCCTGGTGCGTGCGGGTGGGCGCGCCCCGGCCAGCGCGCTGGCGCGCAGGCTCAAGCGCCCCGTGTGGGATGCGCTGCAGAGGCTGGAGCGGGCCGGTGCCGTGACCTTGGAGACGGAGCCGCCCGACCTCGGGCCACCGGCCAAGACGGAGCGCGTAGTCGTACTGACGACATTCCTGCCGACTCTGCTCGAACGGGAGCGGACTTTCGGACACGCCGCACGCCAACGAGCTGCCTACGAGGCGCTCGACGAGCTCGGTGGTGAGGCGCCGATGCGGCACCTCACCGCGCAGCTGGGCTTCTCGGCGGCCATTCTGAAGGGTCTGGTAGAGCGTGGCGTAGCGCGCGTGGAGGAGCGTGAGCAGTTGCGGGATCCATTCGGCGATCTCGTGGCGCCGCCGCCGCTCGAGCCAACGGAGGATCAGAACAGTGCGATCGCCGCGATCCGCGATTTGCCGGCCGGTGGTGCGCTCACTCTGTTCGGGGTGACTGGAAGCGGGAAGACGCTCGTCTACCTGGAGGCGCTGCGTCCCGACGTAGAGGCCGGGCGGGGCGTGATAGTGCTCGTACCGGAGATAGCGCTGACACCGCAGACGATCGCCAGGGTGCGCGGAGTGTTCGGCGACACCGTTGCGGTGCTGCACAGCGGGCTCTCGGACGGCGAGCGAGTGGACGCATGGCGTGCCCTCGCCAGCGGCAAGCGCCGCGTAGCGGTGGGTGCACGGTCGGCCGTCTTCGCGCCGCTGCCCGACCTGGCCGCCGTGATCGTGGACGAGGAACACGACGCCAGCTACAAGCAGGGAGAGCTGCCTCGCTATCACGCACGCGACGTGGCGCTGAAGCGCGCCCGCTTGGAGGGCGCGCGCGTCGTGTTGGGGAGTGCCACGCCGTCGCTTGAAACGTGGGCGGCGAAGGAGCGCATCCCGGTCGTGACCCTTCCCGTGCGGGTCACCGCGAAGCAGCTACCGGACGTCACCCTGGTGGACATGCGCTCGGAGCCGCGCGTCAAGGAAGCGGGCGCCGTGCCATGGTCTGCCGCGCTCGACGAGGCGGTTGCGGAGGCGCTCGTGCAGGGAGACCAGGTGCTGTTGCTGCTCAACCGCCGCGGCTTCGCGCACTTTCTTCAGTGCCACGGTTGCGGCGTCGTGCGGGAGTGTCCCGCCTGCAGCATCTCGCTCACGGTGCACCGGCACCCTCCACGGCTGCGCTGCCACTACTGCGGGCACGATGAGCCGGTCCCGTCCCGATGCCCCGAGTGCGGCGCGGAGGCGCACCGCTCCCGCGGCGTCGGCACGCAGCTCCTCGAGCAGTGGCTCACGGAGCGCTACCCCGACGCGCAGCTCGCCCGCATGGATGCCGATACGACGTCGCGCAAGTGGTCGCACCAGCGAATCCTCGACGCTGTCGGCCGTCGTGAGGTGGATATCCTGTTCGGCACGCAGATGATCGCCAAGGGACTCGACTTTCCCGGGGTGACCCGGGTGGGCGTGGTGGAGGGCGACACCGGACCCCATCTCCCCGACTTCCGGGCTGCCGAGAGGACGTTCCAGCTGGTCGCCCAGGTGGCCGGACGCGCAGGGCGCGGACCCAAGGGGGGGAGGGTGCTGGTTCAGACGCACACGCCGCAGCACTATGCGCTGACAGCGGCGGCGGGCCACGACTTCGAGAGCTTCGCCGCGCGGGAGCTCGACGTGCGGCGCTCGCCGCCGTACCCGCCCCACGTGGGCCTCGTAAACGTCGTGGTCAGCGGGCTGGCCGAGAGCGCCGTGGCCGCCGCCGCGGTGGAGGTGGCCGAGTGGCTCCGGGGGCTCATCGCCGCCCGGACCGAAGGCGAGGCCGAGCTGATCGGCCCGGCTCCGGCGCCGCTCGCCCGCATCAAGCGTCGCTGGCGCTGGCACATGTTGCTGCGGGCGGAGGACCGTAGCTGGCTCGGCAGGCTGGCGCGCTATGCGGCTGGCCAAGCTCCACACACGGGCCGTGGGCCCGTCCGAGTAGTGTTCGACCGGGACCCGCTCTCGCTCCTCTGAAACGACTCTCTCGGGCGGTTGCTTGAAAGCCGCGTAACCGCCCGGTATCTTGCGCTCTCTCACACGATCCGCGAGAGGCGCGCGTGCAGAGCCCGCACCCAGATCCGAGCAAGATCCCGACGTCCCCACCGGCGACGCGCGGCGCGCATTCGCCCGGGCTCGGGCTCGGCTGGACGCGCGTGGCGCAGGCAGTGGCGGAGGAGGTTTCGCCGGACTCGATCGACGGGATCTGGCTCTTCGCACCCGTGAGACGCGAGTGGCGCGAGTGGGGAACGGCCGTGATCACGTGCCGGCTCGATTCCGAGCGGCGGCGTATCTACACGGCCCGCTACTGGCTCACGATTCGTGGGCGAGAGCGGGGGGAGGGCAGGGTGCTCGTAGAGCGGGTTGGCGAGAGCCCTGCGGTAATCCTGCACGAGGTGATCGCAGGAGTGCAGGAGCGTGCGGGAGAGACCGAGCCGCCGGTGGAGATCTCCCCCGAGCTGTGGTATCCGCCGGAGCCGGCGGACCAGGCCGAAGAGACGCCACATGAGGGCGAGCGCGAGCCGGCCGAGCCGGCCGCGATGCCCGAATCACCCAACGCTGGGGCCAGGTACCGTGATTGACTCACGCACATTCGTGCCCACCAAGGCCTTCCTCACGAAGGGTGTGGGACGGCACAAGGAGAAGCTCACGAGCTTCGAGGAGGCGCTGCGCGAGGCGCACGTGGCGCAGTACAACCTGGTGCGCGTGAGCTCCATCTGGCCGCCGCACTGCAATCTGGTGCAGCGGGAAGACGGGGTCACGAACCTCTTCCCCGGACAGGTCGTGTTCGCGGTTGTGGCGGAGGCTCAGACGAACGAGCCCTCACGGCTGGCGACCGCGGCGATCGGCCTCGCTATCCCCGCCGACTCCAGCCACCACGGTTACGTGTCGGAGCACCATGCGTTCGGGCAGCGCCGCGAGCCGGCCGGCGACTACGCGGAGGACCTCGCAGCCAGCATGCTCGCCACCGTGCTCGGTGTGCCGTTCGATCCGGATCAGGCGTGGGACGAGCGCAAGGAGCAGTGGCGGCTCTCGGGCGAGATCGTGGACTCGATGAACATGAGCTGCAGCGCCGAGGCGCAGGACGACGGTCGCTGGGTGACGGTCGTGAGCGCCTTGGTGTTCTGCGGATGAACGAGTTCCGCGACCGCGGCGGTGCGGGCCTGCCCGCGTCACTGGGAGGTCTGCCGTGGGCGCCGGGCGAGTCCTTCCTGGGTCTCCCGCTCGAGGACGTCACCTTCGAGGACAGCCCGGTCGTCGTTCTGCCCGTGCCGTACGAGGCCACCGTCTCGTACATGGGTGGAACCCGTTTCGGGCCGCGCGGGCTGCTTCACGCGTCGCGCTACCTCGAGACGTACGACCATGAGCTCGACTTCGAGCCGTACACCGTCGGCATCTACACGCTGCCGGAGCTGATTCTACCGGCTGCTGGTCCCGAGGCGGCGCTCGCCGAGCTGCGCAGCGCCATGGACGGGCTGCTCGACGCCGGGAAATTCGTGATCATGGTGGGAGGGGAGCACAGCGTGTCGGGTCCGCCCATTCTGGCGCACGCCGACCGGATGGATCGACCGCTCTCGGTGCTTCAGCTCGATGCGCACACCGACCTGCGCACCGAATACGAGGGCACGCCGTACTCGCACGCCTGCGTGATGCATAGAGTGCACGAGCGGGCCGGAGTCGTGCCCGTGGGCATCCGCTCCCTCACGCCCGAGGAGCGTCAGCTGGCGCGGGAGAAGGGCATCCCCATCCTGTTCGGCTGGGAGCTCGGCAGCGAGGGCTGGGTCGACCGCGTGTTGTCCGCCCTGGGCGACGACGTCTACGTTACGTTCGACGTGGACTACTTCGCCCCCGCCATAATGCCGGCCACCGGGACTCCGGAGCCGGGGGGGGGCTCGTGGTACCCGACGCTCGAGCTATTGGAGCGCGTCTTCAGGGAGAAGAACGTTGTCGGCTGCGACGTGGTTGAATTGGCGCCGATCCCGGGCCTCGTGCACCCCGATGTGCTCGCCGCAAAGCTCGTCTACAAACTCATGGCGTTCCACGCCCGATACGGCCGGGAACGTGCACCCTGAATTGACCGTTACTCTGAGTCATGGGCACTGAATCCGTCGGCGTCCTCGTAGCCTTCCTGGCAGGGGTGTTGAGCTTCCTCTCCCCGTGCGTGCTGCCGCTCGTGCCGAGCTACATCTCGTTCATCACGGGCCTGTCGCTCGAGGAGCTGGGCGAGCGTCGCTGGGCGGCGTTCCAGCACGCGCTGCTGTTCGTGAGCGGGTTCACCGTCATTTTCCTGCTGCTCGGCGCGTCGGCCACTCAGCTCGGCCGCTTCCTCAACTACAACCAGGTGTGGCTGGAGCGGGCCGGTGGGCTGCTCATCATCTTCTTCGGGCTGTATCTGCTCGGCGCGATCCGCTGGGGTCCGCTCTCGCTGGAGCGGCGCGTGCACATGCAGAACAAGCCGGTGGGCTACCTGGGGACTTTTCTGGTCGGCATCGCGTTCGGCGCCGGCTGGACACCGTGCATCGGTCCCATCCTGGGCTCGATCCTGATGTACACCGGTGTGAAGGCTACGCTGATGCAGGGTCTCTTGCTGCTGCTGGCCTACTCGCTGGGACTCGCCGTGCCGTTCCTGCTCGCGGCTGTGGCGGTCGAGAAGTTCATCGACTGGTTCAAGAAGTGCCGTCGCTTCATTCCCCTCACGACCAGGATCAGCGGAGCGATCCTGGTGTTCGTCGGGGTGCTGCTGGTGTCGGGCTACTTCACCCTGCTCGCCACGTGGCTGCAGGGCTTCACGCCGGAGTTTCTGAGGGAGCGGCTGTAGGGTAGCCAGCGGCGGTTGCGCCGCCGTTCATTCCTTTCGCCCTGGATCGCGCACCCAGGCAAGCTCGTTCTCGTGGCTGGCGTCGTTGGTGAGCCTGGTCAGGCCGCTTCCATCCACGTTCACCACGTAGATATCCTGAGTGCCGCTCCTGTTCGACGTGAAGGCGACCCGCGACCCGTCGGGTGAGAACACCGCCTCCACTTCGCGGCCCGGGCTCTCGGTCAGGTTCCGGACGCTGCCGGTCTCAAGGTCCACCAGATAGATGTCCTCGTCGTATCCGGTCAGGAGCATGGACTCGCCAGTGGGTGACCAGACCGGGTTGCCGGCGTTCAGCTCCTTCACTAGCTCCTGCAGGCCGCTGCCATCAGCGTTGACGACCATCACACGAGACCGCGTTTCGCTCGGCACGTGGGGTACTGGGTGCGCCGTGAACACGATTCGCGTCCCATCCGGCGACCAGACCGGTCCAAGGTCATCGTCGGGGTGGTCCAGTAGCCTGCGCTCGCCGCTCCCGTCGGCGTTGGCAACGTAGATCTGCCAGGTGCCCGACACGCGCGATCGATTGGTTCCCCTCTCCCACTCCCGGTCGGAAGAGAACGC
>JAUVTI010000043.1 GCA_030601605.1 Gemmatimonadales bacterium | reverse complement strand
CGCGTCATCGATTCCGCGCGGACCCTCGTGGAGTACCTGCGGCAGGCGGACGTGCGGGCGCTGGGTCCGCTCGGGGTCACCCGCCTCGCCAACTCCACGCGCGAGACCGTGGCGGACCTCGGCGAGTTCACCGAGCGGGTGCAGTCGCTCGATGACCAGGCCCGCTCCGACTTCGCCGGACTGCAGCAGGGCCTCGGGCGGCTCGCCGCCGCGCGCCAGGCCGACTACGCGTACGCGCGCAGCCTGCTCAGGCTCCCCTCGATGGATGCGCCTGACATCTCGCCGGCGCTGTTCGGTGCAGCCGCCGTGGGATGGATCAAGCCCGTGTTGTACTGGCTGCAACTGGCAGAGCAGTACCTGCCGCCCGGGCTCGACCCGCGGCGCTACACGGAGCCCAAGCGTGCGCGCCGCGCCGGAACGACGGTGACGTTCCCGCAAGAAGGCGGCGAGCCGCGATTCCTGCTGGAGCACGGCGAGGCGAGCGTCGAGTTCGCCGGTTCGGGACTGGCGGCTGGAAGCTACCAGGCGGTGGTGCGTGGGCTCACCTCAGCTCCGGCACTCTACGGCAAGCCGCTCGAATTCATGCTCGAGCGCAGCGGTGCCGAGGTGGGTCCGGCGGACATCAGTGTGAGGGCGCTGCTGGATCATGTCGCGGCGCCAGTGCACGACTCCATCGAGGTGTCCGCGGGCGGGATCGAGTTGGGCAGCCTCGACATCGCACCGCTTGGGGCGCGGCTCGTCCCGGGACGGGGGGAGGCGAGCCTCTCCCTGGACCGCAGGGGTGGCGAGCTGACCGGCGACTGGAGATGGCGGTCGGCCAATGTCACCTGGGTGCGCCTTGATGGGGGAACGGGGAACGGGGAAGGGGGAAGGGACTGGGCGGAGGACTTCCTGTGGCGCACGGTCTCCGGCATCCGGAACGTCGAGGTCGCGGTTCGGTTCTCCGGTGCGGTGACAGGACCGGAGCTTTCGGTCCGCTCGAACGTGGGCGACGTGATCGCCCTGAGCCTGCGCCGTGAGCTCGGGCGGGAGATCCAGCGTGCGGAGCTCGAAGTGCGCAATCAGGTGGATGCACTGGTGGGTCCGGGGGTGACGAGGGCCCGCTCTTCGGTGGCGGGGCTGGAGGCCATGCTGCGTGACGACATAGGAGTCCCACTCGACGCGCTGCGTGAGGCGCGGGCAGACCTCGAGCAGGAGATCCAGCGCTTCACGCGCCGGCTGCCGGGCGGCATTCGGATTCCGGGGCGCAGGTAGCAGCTTAGATTGGTGTAAGAGGCCCATGACCACGATTCCGCTCAAGTCCGACGAGGCAGCAGCCCGTGCGGTGGCCGCGTTCGAGGAGGCCGCGCGCCCGGACACGGCCGCCGGTGAGTCGCTCGAGCTCGATCGCGCGGCGGTGCACGCGGTGCGCAGCGCACGCGACGTGCCCGGGGTGCTCGGGCAGGTCCCGATCGAGCAGCTGGCGTTGCTGCTCGAGCGCTGCGTGAAGCGGCTCGAGGCGCGGCCCGGCGAGCGCGACCTTCGGGTGTTGGCCTGGGACGCGCTCGATCTGGTGCGGCGTTCGACTGTGCTCGTGCGCATCGAGCGCAGTGAGCTGCCGGCGTGGACCGATCGCATTCTCGCGGCGGTCGAGGCGTCCGATCTGACGCTTGGGCCGCTGTTCCGCCAGCGGGCGGAGACATACGGCGCGCAGATCCTGTTCGAGATACCCGGCCCCACGAGCAGCCGGCGCATCACGTGGCAACAGGCTGCCAGGAGGGTCGAGACATATGCGCGCGCGCTGCTCTCGCTCGACGACCCCGAGGCCATAGCGCCAATCGGAATCCTGTCGGAGAATCGCATCGAGATGGCGTTGCTGGATCTGGCTTGTCTCACGACGGGTCTCATGAACGTCATGGTGCCGGCCAATTCCACGGAAGCGGACGTCGGCTACATCCTGCGCCACTCGAAGGTTGGCACGGTCATCGTCTCCAGCCGCGATCAGCTGCACAAGGTCCAGGCGAACCGCGGCGAGCTGCCGGACCTCCGGCGCGTGGTGATCATGGATCCGATCGAGAGGCTCGGCCCCGATGCCATGACACTCGACGAGTTGGAGGGCCGCGCTTCGTCCGTACCCGGCGAGGCGGTGACCGAGCGCTCGGAGGCGGTGGAGATCGGTGATCTCGCCACGGTCATGTACACGTCGGGAACGACCGGCATGCCCAAGGGCATCGAGTTCTCCCAGCGCAATCTCGTAACCAAGCGGTTCTCGCGGGCGCTCGCCCTGCCCGAGATCGGAGATCAGGACGTATTCCTCTCCTATCTGCCGCTGTTCCACACATTCGGCCGCTACCTGGAGGTACTGGGGTGCGTGTTCTGGGGTGCCAAGTACTGCTTCCTGAGCAACCCGTCGATGGAGGCGCTCATCGAGGGAATGCAGAGCTATCGCCCCAGCGTGTTCATCAGCGTGCCGCGCAAGTGGATCCAGCTGTACGAGGCGATTTCGCTCAGAGCCGATCCGTTGCAGGCATCCGACGAGGAGCTGTTGGAGGTGACGCGGGAGCTGACCGGCGGGCGGTTGCGCTGGGGGATCTCCGCCGCGGGTTACCTCGATCCCGAGATCTTCCGGTTCTTCCAGCGGCAGGGCATCGAGCTGATGAGCGGCTTCGGGATGAGCGAGGCGACGGGAGGTGTCACGATGACGCCGCCGGGCGAGTACAAGGAGAACTCGCTCGGGGCGGCGCTGCCCGGCATCGAGATCAAGCTGGCCGACGACGGTGAGCTGTTGATGCGCGGTCCGTACGTGATGATCGGGTATCACGACCCGCCCGACGGCGAGCCCTCCTTCGACGAGGAGGGCTGGCTGCACAGCGGCGACCTGATGCGGATGGACGATGGCGGACACATCCAGCTCGTCGATCGCAAGAAGGAGATCTACAAGAACATCAAGGGCCAGACGATCGCGCCGCAGCGCATAGAGAACCTGTTCCGCGAATTCGAGTCGGTGGGTCGGACATTCCTGGTGGGCGACCACAAGGAGTACAACACGCTCCTGATCTATCCCAACCCCGAGTACAAGGAGCTCGACTTCTCCTCGCTGCCGGAGCAGGAGGTGCGTGACCACTTCCGATCGCTCGTTACGTCGGTGAACAAGTTCGTCGCGCCGTTCGAGCGGATCGTGGACTTCGCGATCATCGACCGCGACCTCGATGCGGAGAAAGGGGAGCTCACCCCGAAGGGCACGCCGCGACGCAAGGCGGTGGTGGAGAACTTCGCCGACGAGATCAGTTCCCTCTACCGGCGAGCGCACGTCTCCGTCGGCGGCGTCGAGCTCACGTTGCCAAACTGGTTGTTCCAGGTACTTGGGCTCACGGCGCAGGACGCAGAGATCCGGACCGACGAGATAGCGCTTCCCTCGCTCGGGACCCGCCTGCGCGTGCGGCGACTCGACGAGAAGCGAATGCTGGTGGGCTCGTGCATCTACCGGACCGGGCGTCCCACACTGAACCTCGGAGCCCTGCTTGCCACGCCGCGGCTGTGGCTGGGAAACGAGCAGCTCCTGGACTTCGCGCCGCTGGACATGAAGGCCCGGCAGAGGCCGGGACGCGCGCAGGCGGGAGTCGAGTGGGATGGCCGGCCGGAGCCGTACCGCTGGACCGCCGCGGACAGGTCGCACCTCGATGAGGCGCTGCGGCACACGGAGTGGAGTTTCGCCGCGCTCGACCCGGCGGCCCGCCTGCTCTCGTCTGCCGACGAGGACGCGGCGCTGAGCGCGATCCGCCTGCTGGAGCGTGTCGTGGTGAGCGACGATGGGGCCCTGAGCGAGGCGGCGCGCTACGTGTTGGTGCGCGGGGCGATGGTGAGCTCGGCCGACGTCAAGCGACGCGCCTTCCAGACGCTGGTTCCGGCCGAGCGTAACCTGCACTTCAGCGCCACGCTCGACGCGTACTTCTCACGTGACCCCGGCCTGCTGGACAGCGAGACGTCGGAGTACCTGTGCGAGCGAACCCTGCCGGAGCCCAAGATCGAGGCATTCACGCAAGTTGCCGAGCGAGCCTGCATGGCGGAGGAGGACGACGAGGACGCCCACCAGTTGGCGGTATCGCTGCTGAGCTTCCTGGCGGACTACGGCGCGGCACACCCGATCAGCTTCCGCGGCATCCGCGCCTTCCTGGTGCGAATGAGTCTGTTCGCGCACAACCCGGCGGTTCGGATGCATGCCGCCGGCGCGCGCGTCACACTGGAGAACGGTTTCCGGCAGTGGCTGGGGCCGACTTCGAGGATCGCGGTGGACACGGAGACCGGGCAGGAGTACCGCTGGGAGGACGTGATCGTCTTCGAGGAGTCTACCGACGCAGAGCACCGGCGCAGGCTGCTCTCGGCGATCAAGACGACGCCGCTCCTGCGGGAGGCCGTGTTTCTGTTCTACGGCGGCACGATGATCCGCCTCAACGACATCCCGCCCGGCGGCATCTGGATCCGTCTGCTGGGCGCGCGCCACGGAAAGTCGGTCTATCGCATCACCGTCCAGACCCGCACGCACGACAGCTTCGACGTGGCAGCCAACGTCAACGACCAACTGACGCCGGAGCAGGTCAGCGAGGAGATAGACTGGCTCATTCTGTGCGGCGAGTCGGCGAACCGCCCGCCGGTGGTGGAGGATTTCGGCGGGCACATCCCGGATCTGGATCTGTGGAGCGAGGAGTACGTCACCGGTGACACTCTCGACCGTGAGATGCGACGGCTCGAGCGGCGCCCCTCGCAGCAGGAGGGCCTGATACAGCTCTGGCCGTTCCTCGCATGGAGCGCGCTCAGCGCATACGTGGACTTCTGGGACCGCACCGGCCGGCGCTGCGAGATCGCCGACCTGAGCCCGTTCGATATCGTTCTGCCGACGCACGACTACCACACCGGCTCGCGCATCGTCTCGCTCTCGGACCGGCGGTCCCACACCGGTCTGCTGGCGATGGTGCGCACGTTCAAGGAGGAGTTCGTGGACGCGGTGGAGGACGAGCACTCCGACCTCGAGGGCATGGTGGGGTGGGACGTGATCTTCTCGTCCGTGCTCGAGGTGGTGGGCGAACAGGACGGGCTAGCCGCCTACGAGCGCGCGCTCGAGAGCGAGCAGGACGTGCCGGAGGAGCTACGCTCCGCGCTCCAGGAATACCTGTTTACGGTGCGGCGTCGTGGGTTCCTGCCGCGGCCACTCTACTTCGCCGCCAAGCGCTACCGTCGCTGGGCCAAGCTCAACGAGGACGCCACACCCCAGGCCAGGGCCGCCACCCTGCAGGAATTGTACGATACCTACGGGCTCGACCGGCTGAGCGGGACGTACCCCGAGGTGCGGCTGCGCTTCTTCCGCGAGACCGTATTCCGCGACAGCTCCAACGAGCTGCAGCTTGGACTGGACGAGTTGATCGGTCTGGTGCGTTCCGGTGAGCTTCGAAACGGCGACCTGGCGACTGCGGTGGCCGACCTGAGGCACCGGCTCGACGCGGACGAGGACGACGACTACTTCCTGGCGCGCATCCCGTTCGCGTACCTGCGGCCCGAGGACGCCGTCGGTTTCGTGAGCGCCGACGCGGGCGGCGGAGCGCAGAGCGAAATAGTGGTCGCGATCGAGGACAGCGACGGCAACGTGGTCCGCGTGCGGCACGCGCTCGTGCCCAAGGAAGTGGAGCGCCTGCACCGTCTCTTTCTCTCGGCCCGGCTCGAGGTGCGCTTCGGTCCCGAGCATCGCTACCTGGTGGCCATCAACGAGCGAGGGCAGATCATCGGCGGCATCTACTACGAGATCGAGGAGGGCGACCGCCGCGCGCATCTGGAGAAGATCGTCGTGGCGGACGGGTACCGGCGCAAGGCGGTGGCAGATGGGCTGATGAACGAGTTCTTCAACCGGCTACGGGCAGCCGGTGTGAAGCGTGTGACAACCGGCTTCTTCCGTCCGGAGTATTTCTACGGTCACGGGTTCACGATCGAGAAGCGCTATGCGGGGTTGGTGAAGTCACTCGAGGAGGAGCCGGCGGCGGCCGGTCAGTGACCCGGCGGCGGCGGTTGCCGCGGATGGGGATGCAGAAAGGGGGCGCCGAACGGTGCCCCCTTTCCACTTTCAGGGCCGGTGAGCCGCCCTACTTGGCGCTGCCCGCCAGCTCGGCCGAGCTGACGCCGGCCACCTCTTCCAGCATCGTCGTCGTGACCGACTTGGGCCGCTCGATCGGGTAGCCGAGCGCGCGGTCCCAGGTGATGTTGGCCAGCACGCCGATGGCGCGCCCGATGCCGAACATCACCGTGTAGAAGTCCCACTCGGTGACGCCGTAGTACCACTGGATGACACCGGACTGGGCATCCACGTTGGGCCACGGGTTCTTGGCCTTGCCCTGCTCCACCAGGATGTCCGGGGTCACCTTGTAGATCATGCTGATCAGCTTGAACAGCGGGTAGTCCGGCAAGTGCTTGAGACAGAACTCCCGCTGCGACGTGTAGCGCGGGTCGGTCTTGCGCAGCACGGCGTGGCCGTAGCCGGGAATCACCTGGCCGCTGTTCAGCGTGTCCCACAGCGCCTTCTTCACGTCGTCCTCGGTGTAGTCGTCACCCTTCCCGAGCTTCTCCAGGAAGTTCATGGTCCAGCGCAGCACCTCCTGGTTGGCGAGGCCGTGCAGCGGACCGGCGAGGCCGTTGATACCGGCGGACAGCGAGTAGTAGCAGTCCGACAGCGCCGAGGCCACGAGGTGAGTCGTATGCGCCGATACGTTGCCCGACTCGTGGTCCGAGTGGAGGATGAAGTACATCCGCGCCACGTCGTCGTACGGCGCATCGAGCCCCATCTGGTGGGCGAAGTTGCCGCCCCAGTCGAGCTTGTTGTCGGCCTTGATCTGCTTCCCGTCCTTGTACTTCATGCGGTAGATGTAGGCACCGATGGAGGGGAGCTTCGCGAGGAGATTCGTGCAGTCCTCGTACGTCGGATCCCAGTACTCCATCTTGTTCATGCCCTCGTTGTACTGCGCGACGAACTTCGACTCCTGCTGCATCGAGAGGATCGCCATCGAGAACAGCGCCATCGGATGGCTGTCCTCGGGCATCTTCTCGAGCACGTCGAACACGTACTTGGGTACCTCGCGACGCTTCTTGAAGTCCTCGACCACCTCGAGGGTCTGCTTTTCGGTCGGCACCTCGCCCGTCAGGAGGAAGTACCAGAACGCCTCGACATAGGGGTAGTCGGAATTGGGCACCTTGGGCAGCGCCGCGAACGTCTCGGGGATCGTCTTGCCGCGGAAGCGGATCCCCTCGAACGGATCGAGATAGGAAATGTCGGTGACCATCATCTTGACGCCGCGGGCGCCGCCGATGGCCTGACCGATGGTGACCTCGCCCACCTTGGTCCCCGCGTACTCCTTGAGCAGCCGTGTCGTGCGTGGGCGATGCTGCTCGATCTTCTTTTTCAGTGTATTCTTGAGCGTCGACATGCTTCCTCTCCTCCTTTACCCTCCACCCCGTTTGACAACCAGCGTTGGTAAGCGTGACTCTTTAACGACAGTTAACCACGTTAAAGATACCTAGGAGGTCCCTCGGTGCACAGGCCGTTCGTACCATTCCTACTCGTTGCGTCGGTGTTGCTGCTTGCCTCGGAAACGTCGGTCGCGCAGGCCCAGGTTCCCACCCTCCGTGACGTCACCGGCCACGACTTCGGTGAGCGGATCACGCTGCACCACGAGATGGTGGCGTACCTCCAGCGGCTGGCGGAGACCTCCCCCAGGGTGGCCCTCGTGGACCAGGGGAGGAGCTGGGAGGAGCGGCGCCTGGTGTTGGCCGTCGTGACGGCGCCGGAGAACCACGCCCGGCTCGAGGCGATCCAGCAGGCGTCGAGGCGCCTGGCCGATCCGCGGGGGATCAGCCCAGAGGAGGCCCGCGCCCTGATCCAGGACCAGCCGGCGGTGGTGTGGTTCGGCGGCTCCATTCACGGGTTCGAGATCTCCGGTGCGGAGGCGGCGCTCAAGCTGCTGCAGCGTCTCGCGACCCAGGACGACCCCGCAACCATGGAGGTCCTGCGGAACGTCGTGGTCCTCATCGATCCCATCCTCAATCCGGATGGGCGGGAGGCGTTCGCGACCCTCAATCATGAGAACCTCGGTCGCAAACCCAATCCCGATCCGAGGGACTGGGCCAACGACTTCGACCGGTGGCAGGCCGTGAAGTTCCGCACCGGACACTACTACTTCGATACCAACCGTGACTGGTTCGCGCACACGCAGCGCGAGACGCGCGAGCGCATGCCGACGCTGCACGCCTGGCGGCCCCAGGTGGCCGTGGACATGCACGAGATGGGCTCGGGAACCGAGTTCTATTTCGATCCGCCGACCGATCCGACGAACCCCTACTTCCCGCAGTTCGCAATGCGCTGGTTCGAGCGGTTCGGGAACGCGTACGCCGCGGCGTTCGACTCGGCGGGCTTCGAGTACATGACGCGGGAGTCGTTCAACTACTTCTACCCCGGCTACACCTCGAACCGGGGCTACCATGGCGCGGTGGCGATGCTCTTCGAGCAGGGCTCCTCCCGCGGGCTCGCCATGGAGCGGCCCGATGGTACGGTGAGGACCCTGGCCGACGCGGTCGAACAGCACTACGTGGCGGCGTGGACCGCGGCGCGGACGGCGGCCCTCAATCGCACGGAGCTTCTCACCGACTACTACGAGTCGCAGCGGGCTGCGGTGGAGGATGGCGGCCAGGGGGTGCGGCGCTACCTGATCACCGACGAGGGCGACCCGGTGCTCGTGCGGGAGCTGGTGCACCTACTCGTGCGCAACGACATAGAGGTGTCGGTGCTCACCCAGGAGGCCTCGCTCTCCGGTGTGCGGGACCGCACCGGGGCGGCCATCGGTCGCCGCACGTTCCCGGCCGGCACGTTCGTGGTGGAGGCCGCCCAACCGGCGGTGCGTCTGATCCGCACGCTGCTGGAGCCCGACACCCCCGCCCCGCCCGAGTTCGTCGAGGAGGCCAGGGAGCGGGTGGAACGCGGTGAGAGCGCGCGCTTCTACGACATAACCGCGTGGTCGCTCCCGCTCCTGTTCAACGTGGGCGGTTACAGCAGCAGGGATGGCAAGGAACTCCAGGCACAGCCGGCGCAGCACGCGGAGCGGGCCACGTGGGACCTTTCGCGGGCCAGTTACGCATACGTGCTCGACGGCCGCTCAGCCGCGGCGCTCTCAGGCCTGTATCACCTCCGGGCGCAGGGGTACCGCGTCGGCGTGCTGACGGTGCCGAGCCGGATCGGTGGGCGCGCCATACCGAGCGGGTCGGTCATCGTGCGGGTGGGTCAGAACGACGAGACGGTGCATCAGGCGGTGAGCGAAGTGGCCGAGCGCTTCGGTGTCGACGTGCTCGTGATGCAAAGCGGACATGGGGATCCCGGCTACCCCTCGCTGGGATCGGGGGCCCACACCTTCAACGTCCAGCTGCCGAAGATCGCGCTGCTCGGCGAGGAGCCCGTGTTTGGCTACTCGTTCGGGTGGGCCTGGTACACGCTCGACCGGCAGTACGAGATACCGATCACCGTCCTGCGCACGGGACTGCTCGACGGTCCCGAGCTGGCGCACTACAACGTGCTGATCATCCCCGCCGCCCCGGGCGCACGGCTGAGTGAGGAGCTGGGCGAGCAGGGAGTCGAGCGGCTCAGGCAATGGGTGCGGGACGGCGGCACGCTCGTCACGATAGGCGCCTCCACGCAGTTCGCCCGCGAACAGCTCGAGTTGATCGAGCTGCGCGACTGGTACGAGACGTACGAGACAGATGAAGAAAAGGAAGCGCAGCACTTCGGCGTGCCCGGCGCAATCTTCCGCGCCACGCTCGGCCAGTACTGGATGGCGGCGGGCTACGAGGGCGGCGAGCTCCCGGTGCTGGTGGACTCGGATCGGCTCTTGCTTCCGGCGGAGGGACCGCCGTCCACCAAGCGCCGTGTGGTGGCGCGCATTGCGACCGGGGAACGGGCGAAGATCTCGGGTCACGCCTGGCCGGAGACGCTGGAGCGTATCGGTGGAGCCGTGTTCGCCTACGAGGAACGCGTTGGTCGGGGACGGGTGATCGCGTTCGCAGAGGACCCGAACTACCGTGGCTACTTCCGGGGCGCCAACCGGCTGTTCTTGAATGCCGTGATCCTGGGACCGAGCGCCCCATAGCCGATGGATCGCCGAGGCTTCCTGGGAGCGGTCGCCGGCCTGGCGGTGGGGGCTGTCGGGACGCGCGCGGGCCCGGCGCGAGGCCCTGTGCAGGCGGGAGCGCTACCCACGAGGCGGCTGGGGCGCACCGACCTCGAAGTCCCGATCCTGGCCCCCGGCGGCTTCCACGTCGGAAGGGCCGGGTCTGAGGCCGCGGCCCGGCGCCTGCTCGACACGGCCCTCTCGGAGGGCCTGCGGTTCATCGACACCGCCGAGAGCTACCAGCGCGGCACTTCAGAGGAATGGATCGGCGCTGCGCTCGAAGGTAGGCGCGACCAGGTGGTTCTCATGACGAAGACGTTCGAGCTCGAGACCCGCAGCGCCGCCAGTGCGGAGCGCCACCTCGAGGGCAGCCTGTCACGCCTGCGCACCGACTACCTCGACGTGTGGCAGCTGCACAGCGTGCGCACCGTCGAGGACGTGGACCGCGCATTCCGACCGGGCGGTGCCATGGAGTACATCCTCGAGGCGAAGGAGCGGGGCGTCGTGCGGTTCGTGGGCGTCACCGGCCACGCCCGCCCCGAGGCCAACCGCAGGGCTCTGGAGTACTGGGATCGCGGCTTCCGGTTCGACGTGATGCAGATGCCGCTCAACCCGGTGGATCACTTCCAGCCGAGCTTCGAGCGTACGGTGCTGCCGGGTCTGGTGGAGCGCGACATCGGCGTGATCGCGATGAAGACCTCGGCGCAGGGCGCGCTGCTGGAGGCCGGCGTGTGCAGCCACGAGGAGTGCCTGCGCTACGTGTGGTCGCTGCCCGTGAGCGTGGCGGTGGTCGGGATGGAGCGGCCAGAGCTGGCGCGCACCAATGCGCGCGTGGCCCGGGAGTTCGTCCCGATGAGCGACGGCGAGCTGGCCGCCTTCCGGGCCCGGGTCGAGTCGAAGGCCCGACCCGGGCTGGAGCGCTACAAGGCCTAGGCCTGCGCCGCCTGGTGCTCCTCGGTGATCGGCTGCCTCAGCTCCACTGGCTTCACCCGGCGGCGCACCCTGACGTTGAGCATCTCGACGAACACCGAGAACCCCAGCGCGAAGTAGATGTAGCCGCGCGGTATCTCGTGGCCGAAGGCGCCCGCCACGAGCGTCATCCCTATCAGCACGAGGAACGCCAGGGCCAGCACCTTCACGGTGGGGTGCCGCTCCACGAAGCTGGAGATGGCCTCCACCGAGAAGAGCATCACGATCACCGCCAGGATGATCGCCGTCGCCATCACCCACAACTCCTTGACCATGCCCACGGCGGTGATCACGGAATCGAGCGAGAACACGGCGTCGAGCAGCATGATCTGCACGATCACGCCCCCGAACGATGCGGCCACCTTGTCGCTCACCCGCCCCTCCTCTCCCTCCAGCTTGTCGTGGATCTCGTGCGTGGCCTTGGCGATGAGGAACAACCCGCCCAGCAGCAGGATGATGTCGCGGCCGGAGATTTCCTGCCCGAGCACCGTGAACAGCGGCTCGGTGAGCCGCATGATCCACGCCAGCGAGAACAGCAGAGCGAGGCGCATGACCATCGCGCCGAGCAGGCCGAGGCGGCGGGCCTTCAGCTGCTGGTGGGCGGGGAGCTTTGCCGCGAGGATCGAGAGGAAGATGATGTTGTCGATCCCCAGCACGATCTCCAGCGCCGTCAGGGTGATCAGCGCGATCCAGATCTCCGGGCTGGTGAGCCAGTCCATGGGCGGTTCCCTTGGGTATGAGGCCGATCCGAGCGGCCAGGCTGTTCGGTGGGCTAAGGTGCACGGCGCCGGCGCGGCGGCGCAACCGCACGGAAAGCGGGGCACGACCCGATTTGTGTTCGGAAGTCGGGTCGCGGGCGTGACTTAGCTCATATCGTCAACTTGACTCCCCCCCTAGGATTACCCATCGTTCGCCCTGTCACCCACTTACGGCCTCCGGCGAGGACCTCCGTGCAACGA
>JAUVTI010000118.1 GCA_030601605.1 Gemmatimonadales bacterium | reverse complement strand
GCGAGGTCGAGCGCAAACAAGGCGGCGTTTGCCAGCACGGAGAGGCCCAGCAGGAATCGAAACGGCCGCACCGGCTCTCGGGCGGGACGTTGCTCCGCGTCGGGCAGGGCCAGGGCGGCGGGACCGAGTGACGGCTCTGCGCCCGCCTCCACACGGGCGGAGCGAAGCGCGGTGCACACCGCTTCAGCCGAGTCCCACCGGTCCTCGGGCTCCTTGGCCAGGCAGCGCGCGATCACGTCTGCCAGGTCACGGGGGCACTCGGGTCGGCGCTGCTCCACGCGCGGCGCCTCCTCGGTGATGTGCTTGAGAATGATCCCCTGGGGGGACGAAGCGGTGAACGGGAGCTCGCCCGTCACCATCTGGAATCCGACGACGCCGAGCGAGTAGAGATCGGAGCGATGGTCGAGCGGATCCCCACTCGCCTGCTCCGGGCTCATGTACTGCGGCGTGCCCACGATGACGCCGCTGCCGGTGAGCTCCCCGTCACCTCCCTCCATCGCCTTGGCGATCCCGAAGTCCATTACCCAGACGCGCCTGTCGGCGCCCTCCAGAATGATGTTGTCCGGCTTGATGTCGCGGTGCACGGTGCCCGCCTGGTGCGCGTGGTGCAATGCGCCCGCGGCCTCGAACAGCACGCGCCTCGCCTCGCCCAGGGAGAACCGCTGCTCCCGCTCGATCGCCTCGCGCAGTGTGCTCCCCGTGATGAGCGGCATGATGAAGTAGGCAAGGCCTTCACCCTCGCCCACCAGATAGATCGGCAGGATGTTCGGATGGCGGAGCTTGGCCATGGTCGCCGCCTCGCGCCGGAAGCGGTCGCGCAGGAGAGAGGTGAGGTGCAGGTCGAACCGCAGCGTCTTCACCGCGACGTCGCGCCCCAGCCGAACGTCCCGCACCGCGTACACCTCGGCGAAGCCACCACGCCCCAACAGCCTCCCCAAGGCATACGACTCTCCCAGCGCGCGCTGCAGTCGCTCTCGGTGTGCGGTCTCGTCCGGGTGTGGCTCGCGGCTGGTCACCTGCGCTCCGGCATCAACGGGGTGCGGCGGTGGGTCGGGCCTGAGAGATACGGGGTCATGCAAAGGGGGTCAAGCGAGCCGCAGAAGCGAACCGTGCTCGACCCCCGTAGCGATGTGGTTCTCGTGGGAGGTGCGCTCAGAATACCGGCTGCAGCGCCCTGATTCCCGTGTTCATGTCGGAGTGACCGCGGTACTCAAGCCCGGAACCGCTCCCCCTTGGGCCCGACCGCGCCCGCCACCGTGTTGTACAGCCAGGCCACGATTGCGCCGCATACGGCCCCGTCCACCACAGCGTACATGGTGACCACGATGACCGAACCGAATCCGGTTGCTCCCTGGTAGCCCGGATAGATCGAGGCGCCGAACTCGAGCAGGGCCCCGCCGTAGGACGGGAACATCAGGTTGGCGAGTCCGACCAGCAGGAACATGCCCCCACCCAGGATGGCGCCGACGATGGCAAGAGCCTTCACGTTGAATGTCATGGGTCCCTCCGCGGTGAGTAGGATGACAGCAGTGATTTACCGGCCAGTCGCGGAATCCGCCACCCGGAACAAAAAAAGGCGCCTCAAGAAGAGCCTCCGCCACCCCCCGTCACATCCGTGTCCCGGCTCTCCTCCCCACACGGCCACTCGTAACCCTCTTCGGGATCGAAATCCCGGAGCCGGATCTTGCTGAGAGCCTCGCGCTCCTTTCCCGCGACGTCGCGCTCGGTCCGCTGCGGTGACACGGCACACTTGGGCTCGTTCATGAGACTCCTCGGTTCTCGCGGCTACCGCAGCCTACCCGAGCGCCCGTTAAGGAATCATGAATTCGCCGTTCAACGGACCACGGCCTCCGGCACCTGGGCCGGGACCGGCTCGCCCGCCACCCGGCAGTGTCCCTTCGGCACTGTGCGCACGAACTCACCGAAATGGAGGCACTCCTCGAGCCTGCACGACCACTCCAGCTTGCCCTTGTACACGGTCATGTCGGGGCAACCATCGCACATGCTCTGGCGCCCGTCAGCGAGGATGTCGACCGGCTGAATGACCATGATCGACTGGTTGTGCAACCGCCGGAACAGGAGCCGCGGGTCTGCGAGGGCGCGCTTCGCAGTGCGGCGAATCCCGGCGTCGAACGGCCACAGCCAGAGCATGGACCTGCCACGTCGCAGCACCTTGGGGGGGGCGTATGCCAGGTAGCGCCCGTAGCGCAGGTGGTGCGAAGTCTGCGTCAACTCCGCCATCTTGGGACCGTGGTATCCGTAAATCTTCTGCTTCGTGCCCATGCGCACCGTGAGGAGCCACTTGAACGACTCGGGGCTCTCGGTGCCGTTCAGGTACGCACAGGGCGAGAAGTCGGGGTACCGCTCACGGATCTTGGCAACGACCTCGGGCGCCGTGATGTCGCAGCGGTACTCGGGCGACGCGGCCGCGTACGCCAGGGGCGACATGTCGAGCCGCTGCCCGCCCACGTAGTAGTCGAACTTCCCCTCCAACACCGCCGCCCGGTAGCAGATGAACACCATCGTGTGCACGATGTCGATGTGCTCCTGGGCCCAGGCCACCAGGTCCGGCACCGCGTCGAGCGTGTCGTCGAACACGGTGGAGTTGAACGAGCACGTCAGCCCGCCGACTCGCGCAACCATCTCTGCGTAGTGCAGCCGCAGCTCGTTGTGCTCCTGCTCCGTCTTGCCCTTCCACTTGGGCCGACCCTGCTTGCTGTCAATGTGGAACGTGAGCCCCATCAGCCCGGCCTTCTTGAGATCGCGCAGCACCGGCTCATCGAGCGCCAGCCCGTTCGTGTTGAGGATCGGTTTCCAGCCCCGTTCCTTCACCATCCGCACGATTTCAGCCGTGTGCGGGTGGCACAGCGGGTCGCCACCGGCGATCGAGATGCCGTCCGCGCTGCGGTACTTCGCAAATACGTCCAGCTCCGCCGCCACCTCTTCGAGCGACTTGTGCTCGTTCACGTTGGCCCGATAGCACCCCTCGCAGGCGAGGTTGCATTTCATCGTCGGCTCGAGCCAGGAGATGGCGTTGTCGGGAAGCGTCCAGGGAAGCCGGTAGAGCTCGCGGTGGCTGAGGTGGGTCTGCTCCGTCGTCATCAATGCCTCGGAGAATTCGGGACCAACTGTGGGTCCGTCCGGCGGTTGTCAGTGGGTGTAAGCTTGAAGTATCCGGCTTGTATTTGTAAGGCAGCGTGAAAATAGATTGAAGTGTGACGCACCGCCCGGGTGCCGGCTCACGCGTATCCCTTCCATATCGCACCGTCGAGACCGGAGATCAACAAGAGATTCACTCGGGATTCGGTGGTGGCCGGGCTGCCTGGGCCATTCGGCTCGGGCGGAACTTGGCGCTGAGCCGCGCCCCTACAGCAGATCGGCAAAGAAGTCGTTCCCCTTGTCGTCCACCAGAATGAACGCCGGGAAGGCCTCCACCTCGATCCTGTAGATGGCCTCCATGCCCAACTCCGGGTACTCGAGCAGCTCCACCTTCTTGATGTTCTCCTCGGCCAGCAGGGCGGCGGGCCCGCCGATCGAGCCGAGGTAGAACCCCCCGTGCTTCTTGCAGGCCTCGGTCACCTGCCCGCTGCGGTTCCCCTTGGCGAGCATCACCATCGAGCCGCCCCGCGACTGGAACAGCTCCACGTAGGAGTCCATCCGGCCGGCCGTGGTCGGACCGAAGGAGCCCGACGGCATGCCGTCCGGCTGCTTGGCGGGACCGGCATAGTACACCGGGTGGTCCTTCAAGTACTGCGGCATCTCCTCGCCGCGATCCAGCCGCTCCTTGATCTTGGCGTGCGCGATGTCGCGCGCGACGATCATCGTCCCCGTGAGGGAGAGCCTGGTCTGAATCGGGTGCTTGCTGAGCTCCGCGAGTATCTCGAGCATCGGGCGGTTGAGGTCTATCTGAACCACGCCGTGCTCCGCCTTGCCGCGGTACCGCTCGGGAATGAACCGGCCGGGGTCCCGCTCCAGCTCCTCGAGCCAGATGCCTTCCCGGTCTATCTTCGCCTTGACGTTGCGGTGCGCCGAGCACGAGACGCCCATCCCGATGGGGCACGAGGCACCGTGGCGCGGCAGCCGTACGACGCGCACGTCGAGCGCGAAGTACTTCCCGCCGAACTGCGCGCCGATTCCCGTGTGCTGCGCGGCGTCGAGCAGCTTGCGCTCGAGGTCTGGGTCGCGGAACGCCTGTCCCTGCTCGTTGCCCTCGGTCGGGAGAGCATCCAGATATCCAGTGCTGGCGAGCTTCACGGTCTTCAGTGTGGCCTCGGCCGAGGTCCCGCCGATCACGAACGCCAGGTGGTAGGGTGGACACGCCGCCGTCCCCAGCGTCTTCATCTTCGCCGTCAGGAACGTGACCAGGCGGTCGGGATTGAGCAGCGCCTTGGTTTCCTGGAACAGGTAGGTCTTGTTGGCCGACCCCCCGCCCTTCGCGACGAACAGGAACCTGTATTCCATTCCGTCGGTGGCCAGGATGTCGATCTGGGCCGGCAGGTTGTTGCCCGAGTTCTGCTCGTCGTAGACGGTGAGAGGGATGCTCTGCGAGTAGCGCAGATTCTCCTTGGTGTACGTGTCGACTATCCCCTCTGTGAGCGCGGCCGCGTCATCGCCGCCGGTCCACACCTGCTGCCCCTTCTTGGCGTACACAGTGGCCGTGCCCGTGTCCTGACAGAACGGAAGCACCATCTTGGCTGCGACCTCGGCGTTGCGCAGCATGGCAAGCGCCACCCCGCGGTCGTTGTCGCTGGCCTCCGGGTCATCCAGGATGGCCGCCACCTGCTCGAGATGGGCCGGCCGCAGCAGGAAGGACGCGTCCCGCATGGCCTCCCGCGCGAGCATCTTGAGCCCCTCGCGGTCGATCTTGAGCACGTCGGCGCCGTCGAACTGAGCCACGGACACGTGGTCCGGAGTGATCAGCCGGTACGACGTATCGTCCCTGGTGAGCGGGAACGGATCCTGGTATGCGAGCTCCGCCATCGTGCCCCTCCTCCGTCTATGCCTCGTGCCGTGCCCCGCACCAATGGCGCGGGCAGCAGCAGTGCGAGTCGCGAACCCTGTAGAAGTTTCGCACATTGGCTGGGCAGAATCCATCGCGCCACGCGGTGGGGCAGCGCTTCGGCGAGGACCCCGGCCGGCTCGGGTAGGTGCGAGTTGGAGGCCGAACCGACGGGAGGGGAATGAGGATGAGGACGCGCCGCATGCACCGCACATAACCCGAAACGAAACCACCGCAAGAAAGAGGGGGCGACCGCATCCATGGCGTGTCGCCCCCTCCCCACCTGGTTCCGACGACGCCTGCGGCGTGCTCCTCAGCTGTAGCGCGCGTCCTGCCGGGCGAGCGTGACCAGTGTCCGCAGCGCCTCTGTCAGATCGCCTGCCACCCCGCCATTAGACCGGAACTCCAACTGCATGTCGGACCGCGGCGGCAGGTCCCACTGCGTCACGTTGCCACCAGCGACGCACTTGAGCTGAGCCGAAACAGGCCCCCGAGCGGTAACGATGATCACCATGTGATCACCGCTCGACCGAGAGACGATGCTCGTGACGTCAATGTCGGCGATCTCGGCTTCGAACACGTTGCGGACGGTGCTGGCCGGCTCCTGCTTGGCCACCGCAAAGGAGAGCCTCCCGCCGCGCTTCAGCTCGACACGCGAGACGGTCAGCTTGCCGTCGTGGTCGTTGTAGGGGTTGGCTTCCAGCGTCTCGTTGATGAAGCTCAGCGTTTCCTCTAGCGAGCGCTGTTGCGCCAGGGCGCCCTGCAGGGGGAGCGCCAGGAGGGATATACCTACCGCCATCGCACCAATCATGCGGCTCATAGCCCTGCCTCCGCGTCCACCGCGCGCGGCGCGGCGCGTGCGGCGCCGGGTGCGTGAACGCCGACTGGGTGTACGGAGTCCTGCTCGGGAGGGAGAGCTGCACGGGAACGGGACCGCTTTCGGAACGCGAGGGGCGTCCCTCAGTAAATACCGCCCCGGAAAGTTTGGGGGTCAAGGGCGCCGGCAAAAAACTCCCGCCCCGGCAGCACCGGGACGGGAGAGTCACGCAGCAGAACCCGCCGGGATCAGTAGTCAGTGAAGAGCGTCGCGAACAAGCGGAACTGGGTAGCGTCGCCCTCGAGCCTCGGAAGG
>JAUVTI010000188.1 GCA_030601605.1 Gemmatimonadales bacterium | reverse complement strand
TGGAGCCGACGATTGCCTCGCCCCCGCGCTCCAGCACGTCCGCCCCACCGCCGCCGCCGTATATGCTCGCCGCCGGCTCGCCGGCGGGCCAATCGAGGGCTGCCATCTGACCCCTGATGGGCTCGACCGGCAGGGAGCGGGGCAGGCCCTCGAGGCCTCCCGACCAGCAGCCGGCCGCCACTACGACTGCCCCCGCCCGGAGCGGACCGGTGCCGGTCTCCACCCCCGTGACCTGTCCGTCACTCACCACGAGGCGCTCCACGGACTGACCCTCCACCAGGGTTATGCCGCGCTTCCGGGCGCCCTCCAGCAGGGCCTCGCGCAGCGCCATCGGCACCAGGCCGCCGTCCTCCGGTGCGTGAGCTCCGCCCAGAGCCTCGGGCCCCAAGCCGGGGACCAACTCCCGCACGTCCTCCGCCGAGAGCCACTCCGTGGCGAACCCACTCTGCCGCTGCCAGGCGATGTCGCTCTTGAGGCCGGCGGCTTCCTCCTCGGTGAAGGCGACCTGCAGGATCCCCTCGGTCCTCAGCCCGATGTCTATGCCGGTCTCCTCCTGGAGCACCACGGACAGGTCGTTGTACACATCCCGAGCGCGCACGCACAGGCTCAGCAGGGGGTCCTCGGCCGCCGACTCGGCGAACGGGGCGAGCATGCCCCCGGCCGCCGGCGTCGCCGCACCGGGCCTGGGGCCCGCCTCGATCACGCTGACCGAGACATTCCGCAGGGCCAGGTTGTAGGCGCAGGCGGCGCCGATCACGCCGCCTCCCACGATCAGTACGTCAGGATGGGCCATATCTCCCTTGAGGCGAAACCCGCACGCCTATAAGCTCGTAGAGAACGGTGAGTCTTTTCAGCAGTGGAGGCAAGTCATGGTACGCGCGCTCGTCGGGTATGCGGTGCTCGCGATCGTCGGCATCATCGCGATCAAGCTCCTTCTCGCGGCCGTCGGAATCGTGTGGCAGTTGGCCTGGGCGGTCCTCTGGCTCGCCCTGTTGGGCTTCATCTTCTACCTGATCCTGAAGGTGATCAGCCCCAAGACGGCCCGGAAGGTCAAGGACGCGGTCCGCGGCGAGCAGTCCCAATAGCCGCACTGGCCGGCGGATAATACACGCGGGGCCCCTCGGGGCCCCGCTTTTTCATCTGGGGTTCGCTGGATTCGGGCGCCCGCAGGATCCGGCGTCGGCCATTTCCTCGGGCAGATGGTCGGTCACCTCCCGCAGCCGCAGCGTGATCGTGGCGATGGAGGCGAACTTCACCTTGAGCTGCACCATGATGCGGCGCTCGTCGTCGCTCAGCCACATGCGCGGCTCCTTGGCCTCGGCCAGGATGCCCCGCCCCTTGATGGTGGGACGCACTACGATCGTCGGAAAGCGGCCGGCCGGAAGGTCCAGCGTGTCGCGGCCAAGCACCTCGATCACCACCGGGTTGCGGTCCGGCCGGAAGTAGCGCTCGAACTCGTAGCGCTCACCCTCCTCGAGCTCCACGGTGCGCACGAAGTAGAAGAACGCCGCGTCGTCCAGCGGGTTCGCGACCGTGGCCGCCACCGTGTCCACGCCCTCTTCCCGGTAGTATCCCGAGTCCGGGAATATGTCGTACGCCGTGTAGCGCTCCGAGCTGCCCTCCTCGAAGTCCTGCACGAAGCGGCGTGAGGCGAAGTCGTCCAGCCCGAACCAGGAGTCGATCCGGTCGTTGAGACGGTAGAAGAACGAGCCGCCCCGCAGCACGAACACCACGTGCAGGGTGGGCACCCCCTGCACCGTGTCGATCCCGGCTACGTGCATCAGCCCGGTCCCCAGGGTGAGCAGGCCGAAGCGGGCGTCGTACAACAGGGTTTCGCCCACCGGGAACCGCTCGGTGAGGTCGGGAGCCGAGTCGGCGGGCGCCTGCGCGGCGAGCGTTCCGCCCGACAGGGCCCCGAGCGCGAGGGCGATTAGCAGGTGACGGCGCATTGCGGTCAAGTCCGATGCACGGTTGTGGTGGGCGCGGGGATGCGGAGCCGGCGTCCCGTCCGGAACAGGTCGACAGCCAGCGCCAGTGCGGAGCCAAACGAAGCATCGGCGGCTGCCTCCGGACGGGCGGGAACCGAGACCGTGGTTATCTGGCGGGCGCTCGCGCCGGCCCGGGCCAGGAGCTCCGCGTGGGCGCTCAGCCCCTCGGATTCGAGCAGCCCGTCCGAGCGGTCCTTGAGCGCGTTCTTGAGCGTGATCAGGCGGACGAGGCAGACGCCGGACGTCAGGTCGCGCACGCCCGGAAGCGTGAGGCCCGGCTTGAGCAGCCACGGCGCCCAGCGGCGCACCAGGCTCATGCCCAGCGACGCGCTGGCTTCCGCCTCCGCCACGACCAGGTCCGCCCCAGACTCGAAGCGCTTCACGAGCTCCGGCACCACTGCTGGCGAGATCGAGAAATCGGCCGGCAGCGTGAGGATGCAGTCGCGCTTGGGCCGGTCGGAGCGGGCCAGGGCGTCGCGCACGAGGGCGTCGAGGCCTGCCGCGTAACCCATTCCCGCCTCCCGCTGCAGGGTCATCGGGAGGGCCCGCTGGTATGTCTCCAGGGTCTGATGGGTCTCGTCATCCGAGCCGACGTCCGCCACCAGGATGTGGTACTCCCGGGGGAACTCCTGGAGCACCTTGCGGAGCTTCCACAGGAGCAGTCCGACCGTCGGAGCCTGGTTGCGAGCGACTACGCAGACGTAAATCAAGTTTCGAGCCCTCTTGGGTTGGTAGCCCGGGCTTCCGGGCGTCCGCCTGGCCCCCACCAAACCATACGCCACAGCGGGCGCAGGGTTCGGGGCCCGTGGAATCTAGCTGGGTGGGGAAGGGTCCGAGGAGTGGGTCAGCCGATCACCGCGCGGGCCAGTGCCCCGCGCAGCTCCGCCAGGGTAAACGGCTTGCGCAGGTAGGGCTGTCCGGCGCTCTCGAGGAACTCGAGTGCATCTCCGCCCCCGGTGTCCCCCGTGGCGAACACCACCCGCCGGGCAATCTCCGGGTGGTCGCGCGCGAGAGTCTCGTAGAACTCGCGCCCCCCGAGGTGGGGCATCCGGAGGTCGGTGATGATGACGTTGAACGGCCGGTCCACTGCCTGGGCCAGGGCGTCGGCTCCGTTGGAGGCCACGGCTACCGTGTGGCCCCAGGCCTCCAGAGTCGCCCGCATGTAGTGGATGATGTGGGGCTCGTCGTCCACGACGAGAATCGCGAGCGGCCCGGTCTCCGGCGTCGGGTGCTCGCCGGTGGGATCGCGCACGGGGCTTCCCGGCAGCTCCACGCGGAACGTCGCTCCGCCGTCCGGAGCCGGCGCGTGGGCGAGCCGGCCGCCGTGCTCCCTGATGATCCCCTGGCAGATGGACAGGCCCAGGCCCGTGCCGCCGCCGTCTCCCTTGGTCGTGAAGAAGGGCTCGAAGATGCGCTCCGCGATCGCTTCGGGTACGCCGGGGCCGTCGTCTGCCACGGTGACGGCGACGCCCTCCAGCCACTTCGTGACGTGCACGCCTATTCGGCTTCCCACTCCTGACGAGTGAATCGCCTGTGCCGCGTTGCTGATGAGGTTCACGAACACCTGCTGAATCTGGTTCGCGTCCACGTCCACGTACGGCAAGTCGTCGTCGACCTCGAGCGTCATCTCCACCTTGGACGTCATCAGTTGGTTGTGCAGCAGCCCGATGATCGCATCCAGGATCGGCCGGATGGGCTGGGAGCGGCGCAGACCCTCCTGCTTGCGTGCGAAGTTGAGCAGGTTGCGCACGATGCTCGCGGCGCGCTCCGCCTCCTGGCGGATCGCCTCGAGCGGGTGTCGCATCGCGTCGGGGGGATCACCCTCCTCGACCAGGTAGTCTGCAAAACCCACGACCGAGGCAAGGGGGTTGTTGAGGTCGTGCGCCACTCCTGCGATGAGCTGTCCGATGGCCGACATCTTCTCGGACTGTATGAGCTGTTCCTGCAACACACGCTTGGCGGTCTGGTCCTCGAACACGAGTACGGCGGTTCCTTCCGGCTCCGCCAGCGGCAGCGCCGACACCGTGAAGGTG
>JAUVTI010000157.1 GCA_030601605.1 Gemmatimonadales bacterium | reverse complement strand
AGGCCGCCGACGTGGCGCGGCTCACGCAGGAGGACTGGGACCGTGAGCGCAACATGATGATCCAGGTCTGCTCGCGATGCCACTCGGAGAACTTCGCCACGGCCGAGCTCCAGAAGGGCGACGACATGATCCGCGAGGCGGACCACCTCCTCGCCCAGGCGATCAGGATCGTGGCCGGACTGTACGCGGACGGGACGCTGGCGCAGCCCGAGGGGTACGCGTACGCGTTCCCGGATCTGCTCACGTTCCATGATGCCCCGACACCGATCGAGCAGCGGCTGTTCGAGATGCACCTGAAGCACCGCATGCGGGCGTTCCAGGGCGCGTTCCACGCCAACCCTGACTACGCGCTGTGGTACGGCTGGAGCGAGATGGTGCGTGATCTGGCTGACATCAAGGAGAGGGCCGAGAACATGCGGCATCACGCCGCGGAGCACTAGACCCACTCCCAACCCGGTTGCCCCGCTGCGTGGACTGGCAGTCCGCGCAGCGGGGTGTCTATTGTTAGGAAACCCCGCAGGCGAGGAGCCCACCCGGCACCGGAGAGCACCCATGCAGACCGCGCCCCTCGGCCCAGAGGCACCCACCGTCACCGTCATCGGCTTCGGCTGCATGCCGCTCTCCATCCAGGGGCGGCCGGACGACGAGTCAGAGCGCGTCCGTGTCATCCACAGCGTGCTCGACGCCGGCGTCACACTGATAGACACTGCGGACGTCTACTGCCTCGACGATGACGACATCGGCCACAACGAGCGTCTGGTTGCCAAGGCGCTGGCGCAATGGACCGGCGACCGGAACCAGGTCGTGGTCGCTACCAAGGGCGGGATGACGCGGCCGGACGGTCGCTGGGAGCGCGACGCGCGCCCCGAGCGCCTCAAGGCGGCATGCGAGCGCTCACTCGAGGCGCTCGGCATCGAGCAGATCGGGCTCTACCAGCTGCACGCACCCGACCCGAACGTGCCGTTCGAGGACTCCGTCGGGGCGCTCGCCGAGCTCCAGCAGGAAGGCAAGATCCGCTGGGTGGGGCTGTCGAACGTGTCGGTAGACGAGATCCAAACTGCGGAGCCGATGGTCAACGTGCAGACCGTGCAGAACCGGCTCAATCCGTTCTTTCGGGAGGCGATCGAGACTGGTGTGGCCCGCTACTGCGCAGCGTCCAGCATCGGGTTCCTGGCGTACAGCCCCGTGGGCGGCGGCCGGCTCAACAAGAAGCTCCCCGACCACCCCGTCCTCGCGCCCATCGCCGAGCGGCACGGCGTCTCGCCGCATGCCGTCGCGATCGCCTGGGTGATGGCGCAGGGACCCAACGTGATCCCGATCCCGGCTGCGCGCACGGCTGAGCACGCACTCGACTCGCTCACCGCCGCCGACCTCGTCCTCAGTACCGAGGAGCTCGCGGAGATAGACGCAGCGGAGTTCTCGCGGGCATGAGCGGCGCCTGGCCCATCACTCTGGATGACGTGCGGGCGGCACGCAAGCGCCTTGCCCCCTACCTGGACGCCACGCCCCTGCGGCAATACGCCGCGCTCGACGCGGCAGTAGGCCACGGTATCACGGTTCCAGTGAAGCACGAAAACCGTCAGCCCCCCAATTCGTTCAAGGCGCGCAACGGGCTCTCGGCGATGACCGCGTTCACTGAGGCGGAGCTGCAGCGCGGCGTGTTGGCGGCAACCCGGGGCAATCACGGACAGGGCGTGGCGCTCGCCGGCCGCCTGCTGGGAGTGCCCGTCACGATCTGCGTGCCGCACGGCAACAACCCCGAGAAGAACGAGGCGATGGTCGGTCTCGGCGCCACGCTCATCGAGGACGGGTGCGACTACGACGAGACTCTCGCCGTTGCCGAGAAGTTGATGCACGAGCGCGGGCTCACCATGGTGCACAGCACCAATGACTCGCGTGTGATCGCCGGAGCGGGCACGATCACCTTGGAGATCATGGAGCAGGAGCCCGAGCTGAATGCCATCGTGATAGCGGTGGGCGGCGGCTCGCAAACCGTGGGGGCGCTCACGGTTCTGGGTGAGCTCAGACCGGACGCGAAGGTGTACGCGGTGCAGGCGGATGGCGCGTCGGCAATCTACCAGTCCTGGAAGGCAGGGAAGCCGCTCACCACTCCGACGTGCGACACGTTCGCCGACGGGATCGCCACCCGCTCCACCTACGAGATGACCTTCCCGACGCTGCTGGAAGGTCTGGCCGGCTTCGTGACCGTGAGCGACGCGGAGATCGCCGAGGCGATGCGACTGTTGATGCGAACCACGCACAACCTGGTAGAGCCGGCGGGAGCCGCCGGGCTCGCGGGCCTGATCAAGCGGCGCGAGGAACTGGCCGGGAAGAAAGTGGCGGTGATCCTGACGGGGGGGAACGTGGACGCAGCTACACTTCGGCGCGTCGTGGAAGGACAGGTCTAGCGGCTACCCCCAGAGCTCCGGCTCCGGCGGGTACATCACACTCCCCTCGACCCGCAGCCCATCCGGCCGGTCTTCGGCGAGCAGGATCGGCGCGTCCAGATCGGTGTATTGCGCCGCCCAACCCAGCAGCGTGGCCGGTGCCACTCCCAATGAAGTCCCGATCATGCACCCGATCATGATGCCCAGTCCGGCGTCCTGCGCCGCACCCACGACGCTCAGTGCCTCGGTGAGGCCACCCGTCTTGTCCAGCTTCACGTTCACGAAGTCGTAGCGCCCGGCCAGTTCCTGCACGTCGCCGGCCACGTGGCACGACTCGTCGGCGCACACGGGAACTGGGTGGTCGAAGTCGGCAAGACCTGCGTCCTCACCGGCCGGGAGCGGCTGCTCGATGAGCTCGACACCCAGCTCGGCGAGCGCGGGGGCCAGCTCCACATACAGCTCGGGCGACCATGCCTCGTTGGCGTCCGCAATGATCCGGGCCTGCGGCGACGCCCCGCGCACGGCCTTCACCCGCTCCAGGTCTCCCTCGCCCGTCAGCTTGAGCTTGAGCAGCGGTGCGTCGGTGTGCTCACTGGTCTGGGCCGCCATCTCCTCCGGCGTGCCGAGGCTGATCGTGTAGGTGATGTCGAGCGGCTGGGGCTCGGGGGCACCGGCGACCAGTTCAGCCACCACTGGGTCTCGCTGGGTTCGCGCCCCGCGGGAGATTCTGAACACGCCGCGGATCGGCCCGGCCTCGTGGCGCACCTTCAGCCTGTGCATCAGGCCGCGCCCTCCATGTATTCGTCCAGCTCCTGGATCAGGGCTTCCTTGCGCTCCTCTCCCACGAAGGCGGCCTCGAACGAGTTCCGAACCAGACGGTAGATGTCTTCCTTCTCCAGGCCCAGGGCGCGCTGCGCGGCCAGGAAGTTCGCGTTCATGTATCCACCGAAGTACGACGGATCGTCGGAGTTGACCGTCGCCCGGAGACCGAGGTCCAGCAGCTGCTTGAGGTTGTGCTGCTCCATCGCGTCGAACACGCACAGCTTGACGTTGGACAGCGGACACACGGTGAGCGCGATCTTCTCATCTCGCAGGCGCTCCACCAGGCGATCGTCCTCGACGCAGCGCACTCCGTGATCGATCCGCCCGGCCTTGAGGAAGTCCAGCGCCTGCCAAATGAACTCGGGCGGGCCCTCCTCACCGGCGTGCGCCACCGTGAGGAATCCCTCCTCGCGGGCCCGGTCGAACACCTCCACGAACTTCTCGGGGGGGTGGCCGATCTCGGAGGAGTCCAGCCCCACAGCGATGATCCACTCCTTGAACGGGAGCGCCATCTCGAGCGTCTCCATGGCAGCCTCGGCGCTGAGGTGGCGCAGGAAGCACATGATGAGCCCGGTAGACATTTCGAGGGCCGTCTCGGCATCGCCGAGCGCGCGATGGATTCCCGAGACCACTGTCTCGAACGGAATCCCGCGGTCGGTGTGTGTCTGGGGATCGAAGAATATCTCCACGTGACGGACGTTCTGCTCGTGCACCTTGGTGAGGTAGGCCCACGTGAGGTCGTAGAAGTCCTGCTCCTCCTGGAGCACCTTGGCTCCCTCGTAGTAGATGTCGAGGAAGTCCTGCAGGTTCGTGAACTCGTAGGCCCGCCTGACATCCTCCACCGAGCCGAACCGGAGCTCGACACCGTTGCGCTCGCCTATGGCGAACATGAGCTCGGGCTCGAGCGTGCCCTCGATGTGCAGGTGCAGCTCCGCCTTCGGGATATTCCGAATGAAAGTCTCCATCTTCGACCTTGGCCTTTCCTCACAATGGGTCCAGGGTGATTATGTACAGCCGGGGCACACCAGCCACAAGTCACGCTTCTCACCGGCGATGAGCGGAGGGCGCTGCGCGCATGAAGCAAGGTCACATCCAGGTATACACCGGGGACGGCAAGGGCAAGACGACAGCGGCCATCGGCCTCGCGGTCCGTGCCGCCGGCCATGGCCTCAAGAGCTACATCGGCCAGTTCATGAAGGGGCAACCGTACGGGGAGCTGGCCGCCCTGCGCGACCATCCGGACATCACATTGGAGCAGTACGGGGACCCCGAGTGCATCCACCGTGAGGACGTGACCCCCCAGCACGTGGCCCGGGCCTACGAGGGACTGCAGCGGGCCCGCGAGGCCATGCTCTCCGGCAAGTACGACATCGTCGTGCTGGACGAGGTGAGCGTGGCCATCTGGTTCGGCTTGCTCGATCTGCAGGAGGTACTGCAGGTACTCGATCAACGCCCCGAGTCGGTGGAGCTCGTCATGACGGGCCGCAACGCGCCCCCTGCCCTGATCGACCGCGCGGACCTGGTAACCGACATGAAGGCGGTGAAGCACTACTACGACCAGGGTGTCGCGGCGCGGGACGGGATCGAGCGGTAGCAACCCGCAGGGGCAGCAGTGCTGTCAGAGCCCGAG
>JAUVTI010000085.1 GCA_030601605.1 Gemmatimonadales bacterium | reverse complement strand
TCTTGCCACTCATTCTGAACGCGGCAACTCGTAGAGCCAGGATGACCGGCGCCCACAGAGGCCAGTACGGTCGCGGTAGCGCGGCCAAGTGGATTCTCCTCGCCATGCTACTGGGCGGTGGCGGGCGCGGCGGCGGCTTTGGCGGCGGCGGCTTTGGCGGTGGCGGTTTTGGTGGGTTTGGCGGCGGTGGTGGCTTCGGCGGCGGCGGCGCAGGAGGGAGTTTCTGATGGCGAAGAACGCACACGCGAAACTGGATGCACTGGCGGCCCAGCTCGAGCGTAAGCTGGGCGACAACCTGGCGACCTTCGCGCTGTATGGCCCCGCGGTTCGGCACGACACGCGGGAACGGGACCGCGAGCTCACCACCCTGCTGATCCTGAACGATGCCTCGCCCGTGGCGCTGCGCCCGGTCGAAGACGAGATCGCGGGGTGGGTGAAGAAGGGCAACCCACCTCCGCTGATCTTCGCGCAGCGCGGGTGGCGCGGTGCGACCGACGTCTTCCCCATCGAGATCGAGGACATGCGCGAGGCGCATCGCATCCTTGCGGGGAGCGATCCGTTCGAGGGGCTCACGACCACGAAGGAAGACCTGAGGCGAGAGCTCGAGCGCGAGGTGCGTGGCAAGCTGCTGCGCCTGCGCACCGAGTTCGCGGCGGTGGCATCCAACGGCAAGGCGCTGGGGGAGCTGCTGCTCGACTCGGCCGGCGCGTTCTTCGTCCTGTTCCGTGCGGTGTTGCGCCTGGTCGGGCACACGCCCGCGCAGACCCCCAAGTCCCTGGTGCACGAGACCGCCGAGGCGGCCGGGCTGGACGCGTCCGCGTTCGACTGGGTGCTGGACAAGATCGTGGGGCACAACGTGCAGGCCCTCAAGGCGCACGATCCCGTGGGCGACCACTACGTGGAGCAGATCGAGCGGCTCGCGCAGTTCATCGATACGTACGACACCACCCGCGCCCCAGGCGCAAACCAGTAGGAGTGGCAGTATGAAGCGTGTACTTGCAGTGGCTTGCGCAGCAGCCCTGGTCAGCGGCTGCGGCTACAACCGAATCCAGACGCTGGACGAGGAGGTGAACGGCTACCAGGCCCAGATCGAGGTGCAGCTACAACGTCGCGCCGACCTGGTGCCCAACCTGGTCCAAACCGTGAAGGGCTTCGCCCAGCAGGAGCTCGCGATCTTCGAGGAAGTGAGTCAGGCACGCGCCGCGCTCGGTGGCGCCATCCAGGGCGGCAGCATGGCGGAGATGGCGGCGGCCAACCAGATGCTCACCGGCGCACTCGGCCGGCTCATCGCCATCGCCGAGGACAACCCGGAAATCCAGTCCAACGAGAACTTCCGCATGCTGCAGGACCAGCTGGAGGGAACGGAGAACCGGATCGCCACCGCGCGCGGGGACTACAACACCTCGGTACGGGAGTACAACGGCTACATCCGACGGTTCCCGCAGGTGATGACCGCCAAGGCCATCGGGGCGGGGGCACGGGAGTACTTCGAGGCTGAGGAGGGCGCTGAAGAGGTGCCTGCGGTGGACTTCAGCCAGTAGTCCAGTTCCTTGAACTGCGATTGCGGGGGGAGGGGAAGCCTCTCCCCGCGGTTCACCGAATCTCCACTCCCGCCGCCCGCTCGATCTCCTTGATCAGCTCCACGTGATCGGCCTCCTCGCCGAGCGCCTCGCGCCCGGCGCCGAACACCCGCTTGGTCACTCCAATCACATCGCTCGGGACTCCGGTGTCCTGCAGCACCTTGAGAGCGATTCCGATGTCCTTGTCCAGCAGGGCCAGTCGGAAGGTGCGTGGCCACGCGCGCGACACCACCCGCTCGGGGATCAGGTTCTCAGTCACGTTGGACCGTCCACTCGAGGCGTTGATCACTTCCAGCGCCCGGCCCGCCGGAACTCCCAGCTTGACCAGCGCGGCCAGTCCCTCTCCGGCCGCCTGGATGTTCACGCCCAGAAGGGCGTTGTTGATCGCCTTGAGGGCGTGTCCCGTCCCCACTGGGCCCACGTGCACGACCTTGCCCGCGAACGCAGCCACGACCTCACTGGCCGCTGCGATCCAGGGCTCTTCGCCTCCCAGCATCACGGTGAGCTCGCCTGCCTCCGCGCCGCTCGTGCCGCCGCTCACGGGGGCGTCCACGAATCCGGCGCCCTTGCCGGCCAGCCACTCCGCGATGGCGCGCGACGCGGCCGGATCGCCCGACGTGGCGTCCACCAGGAGCTGTCCCTCGCTCCACGATTCGCCGCCCTGCTCCACCACCTCACGCACGTCCGTGGATGTCGGCAGACACGTGATCACGACATCGGCCCACTCCACGAGCTGCGGCACCGTTTCCGCAACCGCCGCTCCCTGCTGTTCCCCGAACTTCCAGGCCCGCTCGAGGGTCCGATTCCAAACGGTCGTCTCGAACTCTCTGGCAACGTGCACGGCCATCGGGCTGCCAATGGCTCCCAGTCCGATGAAACCCACCTGCGGCGCCATGTCTATCAGGTACGCAGCAGCTGCCGCCTGAGCGCGGCCATCTTCCGCCTGATTGAGCCGTCGATTATGCGGTCACCGATGCGCAGAATGAGCCCGCCGAGGATCGTCGGGTCGGCACGAAAGTGCGGGATGACTTCCTTCCCGAAGACCTCGCTGAGCTTGGCGCGGACCGACTCCTGAAGCGCCTTGTCGGGCTCGCGCGCCAGCGTGACCCCCGCGTGCACGCGGTTGAATTTCTCGTCCACGAGGGCGAGGTACTCCCGGGCGATGGCCGGGAACATTCCCTGCCGCCCCCGCTTCACCACCGCCTGGAGGAACCTGATGAACGACTCCGGGGCATAGTCCGCAAGGGCGTTCCGCAGGATCTCGAGCTTCTTCTTCTTGTGTACACGCGGCGACTCGAGAACCACGCGCACCTTCGGCTGCGAGGTGATGGCTCCGGCCAGCGCCTCGGTCAGGTCGGCGAACAGCTCGGTTTCACCCGAGCGCTCACCCAGCTCGAACAGCGCCTGAGCGTAGTTGCGCGCTATGGTCGGCTCTCTCAACGGCCGCTGTCCTCCAGCGTGCCGAGGTACTCCTCGACGAGCTTGCGGTCGGCATCGCTGTCCAACCGCTGCTCGATGAGCTTGCTGGCGGCCGCCAACGACAGGTCTACCGCCGTGCGCCTGAGCTCGGCGACAGCCCGCTCGCGCTCGACCGCGATCTCGCGCTTCGCGCGCTCCAGCACCTGCTGCTGCTCTTCGCGAGCCTGGGCCAGCATGTGCTCGCGCTCCTTGCTCGCCAGCCCCTTCGCCTCATTGATGAGCTTGTGCGCATCGTCCTTGGCCCCGGAGAGCAACTGCTTGTGCTCCTCGAGCGCCGCCTTTGCGTCGGCGTTCGCTCGCTCCGCCTCGTCGAGCTGCTTCGCGATCAGCTTCTCGCGCTCCACGGTGAGCCGCACGATGGGCGGCCACGCGTACTTCCTGAGCATGAAGAAGAGGACGATGAAGACGAGCCAGGTCCAGATGATGAGGCCGGGCTCGAGGACGAAGGGTCCACCGAGGCCTCCCTCGGTCGCCTCCTGCGCCTCCGGTCCGTGCTGCGCCAGTAGTGCCAGTATCATCGTGCGACTACCCGATGATCTTCGCGACCAGCGCCATGATCACCGCGATGATCGTCGCTCCCTCCATCAGGAACGCGATCAGCAGCGCCGTACCACGGATGTCGTTCGCGGCCTCGGGCTGCCGCGCGATCGCCTGCGCGGCCTCACCACCGATCCGGCCCAGGCCCAGCCCGGCTCCGACCAGCGCGAGTCCGATACCGATTCCGACGCCCAGCGTGGAGTCGGCCGCGGCGGACTGAACAGAATCCTGCACGACGGTCAGCAACGGAAGAATGTTCGTCAGCATCTACGGTATCCTCGTTCGTTCAGGGAGATTCTCTTCTCGTCTGCGCTTCCCACGTCCGTACGCCGTCTCTCCCGAACAGCGCCGCCGCGGCGACCCGCCAACGGCCTCTCGGCCGGCGGGCTTCCCCGGCCATCCGGCCGGGTACGTGTCGGAGCGGCGCTAAGCGCGCGGGCCGCCCCCTCCAACTCTCCTGCTAGTGCGCGTGCTGGTTCACCCCTATGAGCACGGCGGTGATCAGCGCGAACACGTATGCCTGCACGAACGCCACGATCAACTCGAGCAGCATGACGGCCAGCACCATCATGGCCGACCCGAACCCGATCGCCCAGCGCCACATCTCGATGTGCCCGAACAGGAAGATCAATCCGAACAGCGCGAGGATCACGAAGTGCCCCGCGGTCATGTTGCCGAACAACCGGACGCACAGCGCAAACGGCTTCACCAGCTTGCCCAGGATCTCGATCGGGCCCATCGCGACGGACAGCGCCACCGCGCCGGGACCGCTCACTCCCGGCACCGCCGGGAAGATCGTCCGCATGTATCCCTTGAAGCCCAGCGTCACCAGGCCGCTGATCTCGATCGTGAGCAGCGACAGGATCGCCAGCCCCGCCGTGACGCCGATGTTGCCCGTCGGGGTGGCACCCCACGGCAGCAGCCCGAACATGTTGCAGATCAGGATGAAGAAGAACAGCGCCATGATGTAGGGCGCGAACTTGGCTCCGTTCTCCCCGATGTTCGCGATGGCGATGTCGTTGCGCACCCAGAGTACCATCGCCTCGATCGCGTTGGCCGAGCCCTTGGGAGCGCTCTCGGCGGCACGCTGCCGCTCGAGCGCCCGGCCCGCACGCCACATGATGAGGAACAGCAGCAGCGCCGCGAGCGCCATGAACACGACGTGCTTGGTGGGCGTCAGGTTGAACGTGATCCCGAAGAGGTGCATGTCGGGGAGGAACTTCCCCCACTCCACGTGGAAGAACGGACTGAAATCGAGTCCGTATGCATCAGCCGTGTGATGCATCAGGAGATCGCCAATATCGAATTCAGCTTCCTGCAGGATCATCTGAGCAATCGCATTTCGTAGAACAGCAGCGGGAGCAGCACACCGACGTACCCGATCGCAGTCGGCAGCGCCGAAAACATCTCCGGCTCCCGCACCACAGCCAACGTGAACAAGGCCACACCCAACAGCCTGAGGCCCATCCCCATGCCCCACCGCGCCAGCGTTTTGGCGTACGCGCCCTTGAGGCCCGACTTGAGCAGGGCGACCGCCACCGCGTTCAGCACGGCGGCCAGGAGCCCGAAGGTGAGACCCGGGACCAGCGCCTCGGTCCCCCAAACCACGTACATCACACCAGTGACGACCGCCGTCAGCGCCAGCCCGACGCCAAGATCCTTCACTGCCCCTCCCCCGGACCCTCGTCCTCGGCCTCGCCCGCCATCAGCCTGCGGTAGATGCTCACCGTCGAGAGCGTGGCTCCGACCAGGGCTCCGATCACCGTGAACACCGGCAGCAGGCCCAGCCAGCGGTCGAGCAGCCACCCACCGGCCATGAAGACCATCACGCCGGCCGCAAACGCACACCCCAGCCCGGAGTACCGGTAAACGTGGACCAGGGAGCTCCGCGGTATGTTCACAGGGGTCATGGGCGCCAGAAAGGTACCCGGCCGAAGGGAATAATCAACCAAGAATAGCGGTGGCTCCCGAGGCGGTTTTCAGGTAGGATTTCGGAGGGTATCCATGCAACTTAGGTGGCCCTCCAGGCGTACCAGTAGGGGCGCGAACTGGGACGAGGTGGGGACCCGGGAGCCCGTCATTCCACAGGGGGACGAGAGGTCGTGAACGCAGATCCGGTGCGAGTCGTAGGCGAGGACAAGGACGTCGAGCTGTTGGGCAGGCTGGTGGCCGCCAGGGACCGGCTGCTGGAGCAGATCGGGCGGCGGATCGTGGGCCAGCACGAGGTGCTCCAGGGCGTCCTCACCGCCATCGTATCGGGCGGCCACGCCCTCCTGCTGGGCGTTCCCGGCCTGGGGAAGACCCTGATGGTCTCCACCGTAGCCGACGCCCTGGCTCTCAAGTTCTCACGCATCCAGTTCACCCCGGATCTGATGCCGAGCGACATAACGGGCACCGAGATCATCCAGGAGGACCTCTCCACGGGGGGACGAGGGTTCCGCTTCGTGCACGGGCCGATCTTCGCCAACATCATCCTGGCTGACGAGATCAACCGCACCCCACCCAAGACGCAGGCCGCTCTGCTCCAGGCCATGCAGGAGCACGAGGTGACGGCCGCCGGCCAGACCTATCCCCTGCCGGCCCCGTTCTTCGTCCTCGCCACCCAGAACCCGATCGAGCAGGAGGGCACCTACCCCCTGCCCGAGGCGCAGCTCGACCGCTTCATGCTGGAGATCGCGGTGCAGTACCCCGACCGGGACGAAGAGGAGCGCATCGTGGAGACCACGACGGGCGACGATGAGCACCCGGTTGAGGCCGTGCTGGATGACGCCGAGCTGGTCGAGATCCAGCACCTGGTGCGCCGCATTCCGGCCCCCAAGCCGGTGGTGCGCGCGGCGGTCAAGCTGGCCCGCATGACCCGGCCCGACGAGGACGCCCCCGAAGCCATCCGGCAGTACGTGAGCTGGGGCGCCGGCCCTCGCGCCTCCCAGTTCCTGGTGCTGGGCGCCAAGGCCCAGGCCGCCCTGGACGGACGCCCGATGGCCGACCTGGACGACATCCGCACCGTGGCCCTCTCGGTGCTGCGCCACCGCTTGGTAGTGAACTTCGCCGCCGAGGCGGCGGGGCGCTCGGCGGAGGACATCTGCAAGGAGCTGGTCGAGGGCGAGGAGTGGATGCGGTAGCAAAGCGGACGGTCCCCCGTCAGCCCCAAATCACGAACGCCTCACGCGAAACCTCCCAATTGAGCCCTGACGATCCCGCCGCCAGCCCTCCGTGGACGGCTGCAGCCAGGGCCGGGCCCGTCCGGCCGCATCAACCAGGAGCTCATCATGAATCGAACCAGTGCCTTCCAGCGGCGGGTGACCGCCGTCCTCCCGGGGCCTGCTGGGTCACGCGTCGTTCCCATCGGCACCGCCTGCCTCGCCGTCCTTGCGGCCCTCTCGGCAAGCGGCTGTAACGGCGAAGGGGAGCCGACGTTGGTGAGCGAGACGCGGCCGCTTACACAAGCTAGAGTCACCGGAGTAGTGCAGGGGCCCGAGATCTACACCGATGACGAAACGGGCCAGACGTTCTTTGCATGGAACGGCATGAGGAGTATCGACATGGTCGTTGGCGGCGCCGACCTCCCCTCGGTGCGTCAGATCCGGATCGAGACCCTCGACGAGCAGTCTCTAGGGCTGGAAGACGGCTACCCCGGCCGCGATTACATGTCAGACGACATCGGCGTGGCCGAGCGCTGGTCCGGACTGGGCCGGGCGCGGTGGCAGCAGCGCACCGACGCCGGCCAGTGGCAGCTTCACACGAGCGTTTCCCACCTAACGCTCACGGTGCGGTTCCTGGTGGATCGCGACGGGGACGGCCTCACAGACCCCGCGTGGCTTCCGTGCCACGAGGAAGGGGACGAAGGCGACGAGGTGTGCTACGCCGTCGCCGTGACGATGTTCAATCCGTTTCCCGGCGCGAATCCCGCAATCGAGATCGCAGGCAAGTCGAACGACCAGCCGCTCGTGGAGGGCGTCACCTCCCAGGAGTACTCGGCAGACGAGGCCACGCTCACTGTGCGCTACCCCCAAGGCGTACTGGCCTTGCGGACTCCGGCGATCAAGCACGTGTTCATTCCCACCAACCACTTCACAGATGGGGGTGTGAACCTCATCTGCCTCGCTGCCGCTATCGATCCGGGTCTCAACGTCAGCGTGGATCAGGTCCGCGCTGGCTTCGCCTCGTTGGGCATCCAGCAGTGGGCCGTCGCCACCTTCGATCCTATGAACGGCATTGCCACGCACTCGTTCCCCCCCCACGCGCTCTTTGGAGTGCTGCCAAACGGGGTTTCTTGGGCGGAGAACTTATCGTTCGAGTGGAGTTTGGAGTTCACCGGACCC
>JAUVTI010000206.1 GCA_030601605.1 Gemmatimonadales bacterium | reverse complement strand
CAAGGCGGCGCATCGCCGCGGCTGCGGCAGCCAGCGTCGTCGTGATCATGGTCATCGTGGGGCTGTCGGCGCGAGGACCGCAGCCCGGAGGCGGTTCGACGCTGCCGGTCATCGCCGTTCTCCCGTTCGAGAACCTGGGGCCGCCCGAGGACGAGTACTTCGCCAACGGGATCACCGACGCCATCACGGCTCGGCTGGCGTCACTGGGAACGCTCGGCGTGATCTCCCGAACCAGCGCCATGCAGTATCGCGGCTCCGATCTCAGTTCAAGCGAGATCGGCGCCGAGCTGGGTGCGGATTACATCCTCGAAGGCACGATCCAGCGAGAGCGGCCGTCGGATCCGACGAGTCGCGTGCGGATCATACCGCAGCTCATCCGCACCTCGGACGACACACATATGTGGGCCAGTGTGTACGACGAGGACCTGGTCGAGGTATTCCGCGTGCAGTCGGAGATCGCCGAGCGAGTCGCCCGCGCAATGGACGTCACCCTGGCCGAGCCGCAGCGTCAGCGCATCGTCGGTGCCCCGACGACGAACCTGGAGGCCTACGAGTTCTACCTGCGGGGCCACGACTACCTGGAGGGTAGCCGCGGCCGCGGCGACGCCAACGCGCGGCGCATCGCCATCGACTTCTTCGATGACGCCATTGCGCTCGACGGGGAGTTTGCTCTCGCCTGGGCCGAGCAGTCGGTGGCGCACATCTGGCTGTACCGGCACTTCGTGGACCACACGGACCGCCGCGCGCTGCTGGCGAAGGCGGCCGTCGACACGGCGCTCGCGTTGGCGCCGGGACTCCCCACGGCCCACCTGGCGCTGGGTCTGTACTATTATTGGGGCCCCGAGTCGGACGCGGCGCGGGCGCTGGAGGAGTTCCAACACGTCTCTGAGCGTGAGCCCAACAACGCCTACGCGCGTACCCTGATAGCGGTGCTCCAGGCGGCGCGCGGCCAGTGGGACGAGGCGGTGGCCAACGCGGCGCTCGCGATGGAGCTGGACCCCAGGGAGCCCGACTGGGCGGTGACGGCGGGCATGTTCCACTTCCTCGTGAGGCGCTACGAGGATGCAGAGCGGTACCTCGATCTGGCGCTCGAGCTGTCCCCCGACAACGCCGCGGCCTTCCAGACGAAGATCGCCCTCCAACTCCGCTGGCGCGGCGACACGGCTCGCGCTCATTCGGTGGCGAACGAAATGCTCGCGCGCGTTACGCCAGGGCAGCTGGCGCTGGCTCTCGTGGAGGTGGCTCCCGAACTGATCGCCGGGGGAGCCTACGACAGTGTGTTCCAGCAGCTGTCTCCCGGGTCGGTCAGCGGGCCGTACCCGTTCGACTACTACTTCACGCGAGCGGAGTTCAACCGGCTTCGCAGTCGCCCGGCTCTCGCGCGGGCGTACTTCGACTCCCTGGCCACCGCTGTTCGGGCGGCACCGGCCGCGAGTGGCGACCCGGTGGTTTCGATGTTTCTGGGACGGGCATACGCCGGCATGGGCAACCGGTCACTCTCACTGCGGCAGGCTGGATTGCTCGAGACGGAGCTGCTGCGAGCGAACGACGCGCTCAGGGCCCTGGCGGTGCGGGTAAGCCTCGTGTGGATCTACGGGATGCTGGGTGAGGACGATGCGGCGATCGATCACCTCGAGGCGCTGCTCGGGGTTCCCTCTCCGGTTTCGGTGACGTACCTGCGGATAGCCGCGCTGCCCGGGACGATCCGCCTGCGTCCGCGGTTCCAGAAGCTCGTCTCGGAAGGGGCGCCACCCGGCTCTCCAATCGAGGCCGGAATGCGCGCCAGGCTGGCGGGCCTCCCGCGCTAACGCTGGCTCACAGTTTCACATCCCCACCGGGGTCGCGCTCCTCGAGCTCTTCGAGGACCCGCCCCGCTTCGGCCCGGCGTCGCTCTGCCTCCTCCTGGTCGATCTGCGCCCGGCCCCAGTCCGGAGTGCCGGCATCGTCCACCGGCACGCGCAGCACATCGCTCTCCTTGAGCTCTCGCGGCAGCCGCGAGCACGGCACGAGCACGTAGTGCCCGTCCTCGTCGACCAGAACCGCAGTACGATGCTGAATGCGGTCCACCGCGTAGATCCGCTCGATCGCCATCGCGCCTCCGCGTTACCCTCACCCTTCAAAGTTACCGCTCGTCCGGGGTTCGGCTATGGCCGTCAGTAGCTGTAGTTGGCCATGATGTCCCAGGTACGGTCCCGCAGGATGGCCGCATCACCCTCATCGCCCCAGCGGGGAGTGTGGCTGTCCCAGTAGAACGAGCGGCCGTCACCACGCCCGGAGCCGGTGTAGACGGTGACGCTGTCGCCGGCTGCGACGGACGCGCCATCAGGGAAGATGAAGCAAAAGGACGCCGCGTTGCACAGACCCCACCCGCCGATCTCGACGGCGCGTCCCGTATTGTTCCTGACCACCGCGTGCTCGTCGGGGGCGGTCGGAGACACCCGGACCTCAATCGGATCCACTGCGGAGGGTCCCGGGGCTAGCACGGCCTCCGTGTTCGAGGGCACGAACCTCGTCTCGATCTCGTAGCTGCCGTCGCGCCCGCCCCGGATCGTGATATCCCCGTGCACATCGGTGCGGTAGATCGCTTCGGCGCTGGCGTCGTAGAGGCGCAGGGCCCACTCGTGGGGGTGACCGTAGCTGTTGCCGCGACCCACCGAGATCACCACGACCTGCGGCTTGGTGGCGGCGAGCCACGCGGGCGTGATTGCATCGCGGCTTCCGTGGTGGGCGGCCTTGAGCAATGTCACCTGCGGCACTCCGGCCGCCAGGAAGTGGTTCAGCTCCTCGACCTCCGAGTCGCCGGTGAGGAGCGCCCGGAACTCGCCGTACTCCACCAGGAGCCCGATCGAGCGGTTGTTGAATCCGTCGGCGTCCTCCGGCGGTGGGAGCACCTCGATGTTCACGCTGCCGAGCTCGACGGCTCGGTCCGTGGCCCGCAGGTAGGTGATGTCCGAGCGCTGCACCATGGCCATCAGGTGGCTGTACGTGGAGGTCGTGTGCGGCGCTCCGTTGTCCATGTAGTAGCGGACGGGGAAGGAAAGCAGTATTGCGACCATCCCGCCGATGTGGTCGGCGTGGGGGTGGGTTGCGACCGCGAAATCGATGGAATCCACCCCGTAGCGCCTGGCCAGCACGTGGGCGACCGAGCCCGGTCCCGCATCCACCAGGGCGGTCTTGCCCTCTGGGGAGCGGATGAGTATGGCCTCCCCCTGGCCCACGTCGAGGAAGATGATCTCCACACGGCCGGATTGCTGGGAAGAGGCGGGCGAGCAGGCCCACAAGAGGGCCAGAGCGGCAATCGAGAGCAGTGATCTTGGCATAGTCGGGGGCGGCACGCATGAACTTAGGGCCTGGCCGGGGCCCTTGGAAAGGGCGTGCAACCGACGGCACACCTCGCGGGTATGGAGGGTGACGCGGCGGCCGGGGTAGTGGCGCCCGCCCCGCCCGGGTAAATTGAGCCTGTTGTGACGAGCTTCCATCCGCTATCGAAGGAGAAGGGTCCCCATGAGACGCGTT
>JAUVTI010000057.1 GCA_030601605.1 Gemmatimonadales bacterium | reverse complement strand
CCGCGCCGCGTATATGTCCGACTGTACCGCGTAGAGGATTCCCTTGAGGGAAGGGACGTCAACGAACCCAGCGGAGTCACCGAGGATCACCACCCCGTCGCCGGAGAGGCGCTCCGGGAGCGCGTGGTAGCCGCCCTCCGGAATCGTCTTGGCCCCCCACTCGACCAGTTCTCCTCCCCGCAGGAGCTGCTCGAAGAGCGGGTGCTGCTTGATGCGCTGCAGCCGGTCGTGCACGTCGAGTGTCCGGTATGGATAGTCGAGTCCCACTACGAGACCGAGCGAGACCACCTTGGGCTCCAGCGGGTACATCCAGCTGCCGCCGAAAGCATCGTTTGGCAGCGGCCAACCCATGGTGTGGATCACCCTGTCGAGCGGTCGCCGGAGCTCCCACAGCTCCTTTACGCCGAGCGCGTAGACCTGCGGGTTCTCGGAGCCGATGGCCTGCCACTCGAAGTAGGCCTGGGCCAGCATTCCGCGCGTGCCTTCCGACAGCGCGGTCACCTTGGCAACGATGTCGGCGGGCGGCATGTAGTTGGACATCTCGTTGCCGTCCCGGTCCAGTCCGGACGGCACCGTGCGCACTCCCGTCACGCGGTCGCCCTCGGTGAGGAGAGCGCCCGCCGGGAATCCCGCAAACACATCCACCCCCAGCTCCCCGGCCCGCTCGCCCAGCCACCGCACCACCTCGCAGATGGAGACCACGTAGTTGCCGTGATTCTTCATGGTGGGGGGCGTGGGGATGCGGCGCGCGCGCTTCGCCGAGAGCAGGTACACCGATTCCTTCTCGACGCGCGAGCCGAACGGGAAGTCGCTGTCCTGGAGGTCGGGGAACAGCTCCCGGAAGGGCCGCGGGTTGATCACCGCGCCCGAGAGACAGTGTTCGCCCAGCGACGCCGCCTTCTCGAGCACTCCGATGCTCACGTCACCGGGGCCGTCGCCGGTTTCGTTCCCCTGTTTGACGAGCTGTGCCAGATGAATCGCCCCAGCGAGCCCCGCGGGTCCGGCCCCGACGAACACCACATCGAGGTCGATGCGCTCCTCGCCGGGGGCTTCGGTCAGGACGAGCTGGTTACGCGGGAGTGGGGGTTGATGATCCGCCGGTATGAGCCGTCCCGCCATGCCCTCAACCCTCCTTGATCTTCTTGATCTCCTCCGTGAGCCGCGGGACGATCTCGAACAGGTCTCCCACGATTCCGTAGTCGGCGACCTTGAAGATCGGTGCGTCCGGATCCTTGTTGATGGCCACGATCACCTTGGCGGTACGGATGCCGGCCAGATGCTGGATCGCGCCGGAGATGCCGACCGCAAAGTAGAGGCTCGGGCTGACCGTCTTGCCCGTCTGGCCCACCTGCTCTGCGTGCGAGCGCCATCCGGCGTCCACCACCGCCCGGGACGCGCCCACCGCGCCGCCGACGGCCGCGGCCAGGTCTTCGATGAGCTTGAAGTGCTCGGCCTCCTTGAGACCGCGCCCGCCACTCACCACTACGGAGGCTTCGGCCACGTCGAGGGCTGCACGATCGGGCTGCTTCACCTCGGCGGTCGTGGCCCGCGCCGCACCGCCCGCCGCCGAAGTGGCCTCTACGGCACCTGCCTTCGCGTTCTGCTCGGGAGTCACCGCGTTCGGCCTCAGCGACACCACGCTGGGCACGCCGGTGAGCTTCAGCGTGTACACCGCCTTGCCGGCATAGACCGGGCGTGTGACCACAACGCCCCCGTCGTACTGGATAGCTGTGACATCGGCGGCCAGCGTGCACCCCAGTCGCGCCGCCACTCGGGGCGCCAGGTCCTTGCCCATTGCGGTGGCCGCCAGAATCACGACGCCGTAGTCGCCGCCCTGAACGACATCCGCCGCGGTCGCGGCGTACAGGTCCGGTTGGTACAGAGCCAACGCGTCATCGGCGGCCACGAACACCTTGTCAGCACCGTAATCACCGAGGCCGTCTCCGCTCACCCCGCTCGGGCCAATGACGAGTGCGTGCACTTCGCCGCCCATGGCATCCGCCAGTGTGCGAGCGGCCGTGAGCGCTTCATGCGATACACGCTTGAGTGTGCCGTCGCGCTGCTCGAGCACTGCGATCACGTTCGCCATCAGAGCACCTTCGCCTCGTTACGGAGTGCATCCACCAGGGCGGGCACCGCATCCGCCCCCTCTCCCACGATCCGCCCTTTCTTGCGCTCCGCAGGGAGAGTGAGCAGTACGATCTCGACGCCGCCGGCATCCAGGGCCGCGTCCTTCACCTCCAGCGGCTTCTTCTTGGCCATCATGATGCCGCGCAGCGCAGGGTAGCGTGGCTCGTTGAGCCCCTTGTCGGCGGTCACGACCGCTGGCAGGGCGAACTCGACGACCTCAACGCCCCCCTCGATTTCCCGCTCGGCTATCCCCTTGCCATCGGCTATTTCCAGCTTGGTCGCGGCGCTGGCGCAGGGCAGCTCCAGCAGCTCAGCCACCATCACGCCAACCGCGTGACTGTAATCGTCGCTCGCGAGCTTGCCGAAGAGTATCAGGTCGTAGCCGCCGTCCTTCAGCTCGGCGGCGAGCGCCCTGGCCACGGGTAGGGGGTCGAGCCCCACCGCATCGGCCTCGAGCAACACACCCCTGTCGGCGCCCATGGCGAGCGCGGTGCGAATCGTCTCCTTAGCGGCTTCGCTACCGACGGAGACGATCACGACCTCGCCGCTCCCGGCCGCCTCCTTGAGCTTGAGGGCCTCCTCGACGGCGTACTCATCGTAGGTATTGAGTACGAACTTGACGCCGCTCTCGTCTATGGACGTCTTGTCCGCCCCGATCTTGATGCGGGCCTCCGAATCGGGAACCCGTTTCACGCATACGGCGATCTTCACGACTACCTCTTGGCTGATAGTCCGTATTGACCGCGGCCGGCCGGCCGCGTGCGGAAGCTATCGCTGCGTCCGGGGCGCTGCAACGCGCTACTTCCCGTCCGTGAACCCGGTGACCGAGTGCGCGCCGTCGCAGAACGGCTTGTTCTGCGACTTGCCGCAGCGGCAGAGCGCGAAATTGTCGTTGTTCTTGGCCTCGATCGGATTGCCCTCGGCGTCGGTGATCTCCGCGCCGCCGGTCACGAGGTATGGCCCGTCCTTGCGGACCTTGATGGTCGCCATTGCCTGCTCCTTTGGGAGGTTCGATGTAGGCCGGAGCTACCGGCACCAGCCTGCTCTGAAAATCAACCGCGGGAAAGCGTCTCGAGCAACCGCTTCAGGGGGTAGGCGTTGATCACATCATTCGGGGTGAGCCAGGCCCGCCGCGCCTGCTCCACTCCATAACGCATGAGCGCCAGGTCGTCCACGCGATGAGCGTCTGTGCTGATCACGACCTCGAGACCCAGCTCCCGGGCCCGAATGAGGTGTGAATCCCTGAGATCCAGCCGGTCCGGGTGCGCGTTGAGTTCCACTACCACCTCATGCTCGGCGGCGCATCGGAGCACCTCCTCCAGATCGAAGCTCATCTCGTCGCGCCGGTTGATGAGCCGGCCGGTCGGATGGGCCAGGATGTTCACGGCGGGGTGCCGCACCGCCTCGAGGATGCGCTCCGTCTGCTGCGCATGCGGCAGGTCGAAGCGCGAGTGGACCGACACCAGCACCACGTCCAGCTCGGCCAGCATCTCGTCTTCCAGGTCCAGCTCCCCGTCGGCCAGGATGTCCACCTCCATGCCGCGCAGGATCCGAATCTCCGGATGACGCTCCTGGACCTCGGCTATCTCCTCCCACTGCTTCCTCAGTTTCGCCGCGTCCAGTCCGCCGGTCATGGCCAGCGCCTTGCTGTGGTCGGTCATGGCGAAGTACTCGTAGCCGCGCGCCACACAGCCCTCGAGCATCTCCTCGATGGACTGTTTGCCGTCGGACCAGGTGGAGTGCATCTGGAGGTCGCCGCGGATGTCCTCGAGCGAGATGAGCTGCGGCAGCTCCCCGGCCAGCGCCGCCTCGATCTCACCGCGGTCCTCGCGCAGCTCCGGAGCGATCCAGGGCAGCCCCACGGCCTCGTACACGTCTGCTTCCTCCCGTCCAGCCACGAGCTCGCCCCGCTCTCCCCCGCCCTCGCCGGCCCTGATGACGCCGTACTCCGAAATACTCAGCCCCTGCGCCACCGCCCGCTTGCGCAGCTTGACGTTGTGTTCCTTGGAGCCCGAGAAGTACTGCAGCGCCGCGCCGTAGCTCTCGGGGAGCAGGATCCTGAGATCCACCTGGAGCCCCGAGCGCAGCACGACGGTGACTTTCGTATCGCCGGCCAGCTCCACGCTCTTCACGTCCGGGTACGACGTGAACCCCTCGACCACCTCCTGGGGCTCGGTCGCGATCGCCAGGAGGTCTATGTCGCCCACTGTCTCGCGGCGGCGCCGATAGCTGCCCGCCACCTCGAGACGCTGCACCGCCGGAAGCGCCCGCAGGTGCGCCAGCAGCGGCTCCACATACTGGTCGGCGTCGGAGAGCTTGAATCGTCCGATGCGCCTCCGGTGCGCCTCGATCCCCCGCAGGATCTTCTCCTGGCTCTTGGCGCCGAACCCGGCGAGCGCGGCCACGTCCCCGGCCGCAGCCGCTTCCTCCAGCTGGTCGATCGTCTCGATCCCCAGCTCATCCCACAACTTGCGTGCGCGCTTGGCGCCCACGCCTGGAAGCCGGGTGAGCTCGATGAGCGATAGGGGGACGGTCTCGGCAAGCTCTTCCAACGTGCCGAGCTTGCCCTCGGACAGGAGTTGCGTGATGTCGGCCGCGATTCCCTTGCCGATGCCGGGCAGCTCGGTGAGGTCGGTCTCCTCCTGCACCATTCTCTTCAGCGGCGTGGAGTGCGACTCCACGACGCGCGCCGCGTTCTGGTAGGCGCGGATCCGGAACGGGTTTGCGCCCTGGATTTCGAGCAGCGCGGCCACGTCCTCCAGGACGCGGGAGATCTCGAGGTTCTCCACCTAGAACTCTGCTCCCCTGGAGCGGAGCAGGTCGAGGAATTCGTCTTCGGTGAGGATCGTGACGCCGAGTCGCTGCGCGTCGTCGTGCTTGGAGCCCGGGCTCGCGCCCACGACCACGTATGCGGTCTCCTTGCTCACCGACGAGGATACGCGCCCGCCGAGCGATTCGACCAACTGCTTCGCATCGCGGCGGGTCATGCGCTCGAGGCTGCCCGTAAACACGATCTTGAGGCCCGCAAGGATGTCCGCGGCGGCGCCCTCGGCCTCCGCGACCGTCACCTTGTCCTCCAGCCGCTCCAGGATCGCACGGTTGTGGGCGTCGCCGAAGAAGCCCTCGATCTGCTCGGCCATCTTGGGCCCGACACCGGGAACGGCCTCGAGCTGCTCCGTGGACGCTTCACGCAGCGCGCCCAGAGAGCCGAAGTGTCGTGCGAGGTCCCGCGCCACGGCGACACCCACCTCGGGGATCCCCAGGGCAACGAGGAACCGGTGCAACTCGACGTCGGAGCCGGCGCGCGCGATTCCATCCACCAGACTGCCGGCTGACTTCTCCGCGAACCCCTCCAGCTCGACGAGTCGCTCGGCGCTGAGATCGAACAGGTCCGGCAGCTGCTTCACCAGTCCCTCTGCGACGAGCAGCCTGGCTGTCTCCTCGCCGAGTCCCTCGATGTCCAGCGCGTCGCGCCCGGCCAGATGCTGGATCCGGCCCGCGAGCTGCGCCGGGCACTCGAAGCCGTTGGGGCAGACAGTGAAGGGGCCGCGCTCGATCAGCGCCGTGCCGCACGACGGGCACTTCGCCGGCATCCGGAACCGCGGCTTGCGCTTGCGCCCCGGCTCATCCACGCGCTCCAGTACCTGCGGGATCACATCGCCCGCGCGCTGCACTCGCACGCGGTCGCCCGCGCGGATGTCCTTGCGCGCCACCTCCTCGCGGTTGTGCAGGCTGGCCCGGCTCACTGTCACCCCGCCGAGCTCGACGGGCCGGAGCATTGCGATGGGCGTCACGGCGCCGGTGCGGCCCACGCTCGCCGCGATGGCGAGGACGCGGGTCACTTCCTTGCGCGGCGGGAACTTGAACGCGTACGCCCCGCGCGGGTGGTGCGAGGTCTCGCCCAGCTCGTCACGCTGCGCGAGCCCGTCGAGCTTGATCACCACACCGTCAATCTCGTACGGCAAGTCGTCACGCTGTTCGTGGAGCTCCGCGTGGTACTCTACGATCTCATCCACCGAGCTCACCCGCCTGGCCAGCTCGTTCACCGGGAAGCCCCAATCGGAGAGCGCCGTGAGCACTTCCCACTGGGTCTCCATGCTCGCGCCCTCGCTCGCGAGCAGGTCGTACACGTAGAGATCGAGTGGGCGCTGGGCGGTGATCTGGGGATCGAGCTGCCGCAGTGAGCCGGCTGCGGCGTTGCGCGGGTTGGCGAACGGCTCCCTGCCCTGCTCCAACAACCGCTCGTTCAACTGCTCGAACGCGGCGACGCGCATGATCACCTCGCCGCGCACGGCGAGGAGACCGGGCACGGAGCGCTTGCCGTCGTGCAGCCGGAGCGGGGCGGCGCGGATGGTTCGCACGTTCTCGGTGATCCCCTCTCCGGTGCGCCCGTCCCCGCGCGTGGAGGCGCGCACCAGGACCCCCTCCTCGTACACCAGCTCGACCGATGCGCCATCCAGCTTGGGAGCGACCACGGATGCGATCTCGCCTTCGGCCGCCTTGCGCACCCGCTCGTCGAACCGCTCGAGCTGGGCCACTTCCTGGCTGGAGTCCAGGCTCAACATCGGCGCGGTGTGCCGTACGCTGGGGAACTTGTCGAGCGCGCGCCCGCCCACCCGCTGAGTGGGCGAGTCGGGGGTCACGAGCTCGGGATGGCGCTGCTCCAGATCCTCGAGCTCCCGGTACAGCTCGTCGTACGCCTCATCCGAGATCTCGGGGGCGTCCTTGACGTAGTACAGGTAGTCATGGTGACGGATCTGTGTGTGCAGCTCGCGCGTGCGCTGCTCGGCCTGCTTGCGATTCATGGCACTTCAGAATCTACACGCGCTGCACGGCGCGGTCAGGGACCAGCAGGACGAGCCCCACGAGCGTAGCTGCCGCCAGGGCGGCGCTCACGAGGAACACGGCGGTCAGCCCAAGCCCGGCATAGGCCGCGCCCGCGATGAGCGGTCCCAGAGTCTGCCCCAGCCGCAGCAGCATCCCGTTCACCGACATGAAGACGGCCCGGAACTCGCCGGGCGTGGAGCCCGCGACGATCGTCAGGAAGCTGGGGATGTTGATCCCGTTCCCCAGCCCGAACACCATGATGATCAGCACCAGCACGCCGAGCCGAGGCGCGAACGGCATCGCGAGCAGCGTGACCACGTACAGCAGGAAACCCGCCTTCACTAGGCGGCCCTCTCCCCAAGTCCGCACCAGCCGCCCCAGGTAGAACGCCGCCACGGCCGTCGTCACAGACGCCGCCGCGATGGCGAGGCCGATCCCGAAGGAGTCCGCTCGGAACGACCCCTCCAGCACGAACGGCAGGTAGGTGAGGAACGCCCCGTAGATCAGGATGAACGTGACGACCCCGGCGGCGAACATCGCGAGCACGACGCGGTTCTTCATCATTCGCAGCGCGCCCGTCAGGTACGCCTTGAGATCGCTCGGCGGGTGGTGCTCGGGAATGTCGAGCACGAACAACACGATCAGTCCCACGGGGACCGCCAGGATCGACAGGAAGAACGGCATGTACCAGGCGATGATCGCGAGCGCTCCGCCAATAGCGGGGTACACGGCGGTTCCCACGCTGAGTGCGGATGCGTTGTAGCCCATCGCGGTGGTGCGACGGTGCCCTTCGTACAGGTCGCCGATGATCGTGAGGTTGAGCGAGCCCAGGGCCGCGGCCCCGACGCCCTGGAGCAGCCTGAGCCCCATGAGTACGTCGAAATCGCGAGCCAGCCCACACGCAGCCCCGGCGATCCCGAACAGGAACAGCGACGGCACGAGGATCGCCTTCCGCCCCACCCGGTCGGCCAGGATGCCCAGGAAGGGCGTGAGCACCACTCCGGGCAACGTGAACACGGATATGAGGAGCCCCACCGCCTGCGGCGTGACGTCCAGCGCCTGGGATATCTGGGGGAACGCGGGCGTGATGCTGGACACGCCCAACATGGCCATCAGCGTGACACTGAAGACCACGTGGAGATTGGGGTCACGCAGAAGCGGCGGCCGCACCTCGAATCAGGACGCCTGCACCAGCCGATACACCCGGCCGTTCTGCGACAGAATGTAGAGCTCGCCGTTCCCGTCCACGCCGAACGACAGCACGTTGCCGATATCGCCCACGTTCCACTCCGTCTGCTCGGTCGCGGCGCCGCCCACGTACTTGAAGCTGCGCAGCCAGCCGTTGCACCAGTCGGAGTAGAAATAGTGGCCAATGACGTCGGGAAGGGCGGCCCCACGATACACGTATCCGCCGATCACCGAGCATCCCTCGGAGCCGGTCGGGTAGACGATGACCGGGAGCGTCATGCCGGTCTGGTTGCAGCTCCCGCCGCCGAAGCAGCCGTTGCCCTCCATCACGTTCCAGCCGTAGTTGCGCGCGGCGGAATTGGCGGGCGCGACGTTGACCTCCTCCCACGCGTTCTGCCCCACGTCGCCGATGTAGATCATGGCCGACGGAGCGTCGAACGAGAAGCGCCACGGGTTGCGCAGCCCGAAGCCCCAGATCTCGTCACCGAACGGATTGTCGCCGGGCACCGCGTAGGGATCGCCGGAATCAACGTCGATGCGGAGCAGCGCGCCGAGCAGCGTGTTCAGGTTCTGTCCGTGACCCAGCGGATCGCCCCCGCTCCCCCCGTCGCCCGTCCCGACGTAGAGCATGCCGTCGGGCCCGAACGCGATCTGTCCCCCGTTGTGGTTCCCGAACGGCTGGTCTATTGCCAGGATGACCTTCCTGGATCCCGGATCGGCGACGTTGGCGTTCCCGGTCACGGTGTAGCGCGCCACCCGGGTATCGCCGTTCTCGTTGGTGAAGTTGACGTAGAAGAATCCGTTCGCGGCGTACTGCGGATGGAACGCCAGCGAGAACAGCCCCTGCTCGTTGCCGGTGCTGCGCACGATGGAGTCGATGTCGAGAAACGGCGTCGGCAGGAGCTGGCCGTCCTGGACGATGCGTATGCGGCCCGGCTGCTCCACCACGAACAGCCGCGCGTCGCCCACCGGCGCGGTGAGGTGGACCGGGCGGTTGAGCCCGTTCACCACCTCCACTGCGGCGAGCTGTAGCGGCGTGTTGCCGGGCTCTGTGCTGTCACCGCAGGCGAGCAGCAGGAACACAGCGAGCAGCAAGTGCATCGCTACCTCCGCGAGTCGTTTCCGGCCGGTGCCGGCCGCCAGGGCAACCGGTGGCCGTGTCAGCCCCAGAAGGCGCTCAGACCGGTTATCTGCTGTCCCAGAACCAGCGTGTGGACGTCGTGGGTGCCCTCGTACGTGTACACGCTCTCGAGGTTCGCCATGTGCCGCATGGCCTGGTACTCGGCCAGGATCCCGCTGGCGCCGAGCAGACGCCGCGCCTCGCGCGCGCACTCGGTGGCCATGTTCACGTTGTTGCGCTTGGCCAGCGACACCTGCTCGGGCGTGTAGTCGCCGCGATCCTTGAGGCGGCCGAGCTGGAGGCAGAGGAGCTGGGCTTTGGTTATCTCCGTGAGCATCTCGGCCAGACGCGCCTGCTGGATCTGGAAGCCGGCGATCGGGCGGCCGAACTGCACCCGCTCCTTGGCGTAGCTCACCGCTTCATCGTAGCACGCCATGGCGGATCCGATCACGCCCCACGCGATCCCGTAGCGCGCCTGCGTGAGACACATCAGCGGGCTCCTGAGCCCCTTGCTGTTCGGCAGGATGTAGTCTTTCGGTATCCGGACGTCCTCCAGCACGAGCTCGCTCGTGTCGCTCGCCAGCAGCGAGAGCTTGCCCTTCTGCTCCAGGGCCGAGAAGCCCTTCACATCGGTGGGGACGATGAAGCCGCGGATGGACCTGATGTCGTCCAGCTCCCCGGTCTTCGCCCAGATGATTGCCACGTGCGCTGCGGAGCCGTTGGTGATCCACATCTTGGCTCCGTTCAGCACCCACTCGTCGCCGTCCTCCCGGGCCACCGTGATCAGCCCTCCCGGGTTGGAGCCGTAGTCGGGCTCGGTGAGTCCGAAGCACCCGATGAGCTCCCCGCTCGCCAGCCGCGGCAGCCACTCCTTGCGCTGCTCCTCGCTGCCGAACTCGTGGATCGGGTACATGACCAGGGCTCCCTGC
>JAUVTI010000225.1 GCA_030601605.1 Gemmatimonadales bacterium | reverse complement strand
GCCGCAAACCGACGCCGCCGGCAGCAGCGCCACGTGGTCGGTGAGCTCGATCCCGGTGCGCTCGGTGACGCCCAGCAACGCGAAGAGGGCCCGCTTCTCGCTGTGATCCGGGCACGCAGGGTAGCCTGGCGCGGGACGGATACCCACGTACTTCTCGCGGATCAGCTCCTCACTCGTGAGCGTCTCATCCGGCGCGTATCCCCAGAACTCGGTACGCACGCGCTGGTGCAGCCGCTCCGCGAAGGCTTCGACGAGCCGGTCCGCCAGCGCCTTGGCCATGATGGCGTGGTAGTCGTCCAGCTCCGCCTCGAAGCGCGCGGCGAGCTCGGCCGCGCCGAATCCCGCCGTTACCGCGAAGGCGCCGAGGTAGTCGGCTACCCCGCTCCTCTGCGGCGCGACGAAGTCGGCGAGGCAGAGGTCGGGACGGCCGGGCGGCTTCTCGATCTGCTGCCGCAGATGGTGCAACACCGCGAGGGGAGCATCACGTCCCTCGTCCGCGAAGACGTGGATATCATCGTCGCCCACCGTATTTGCCGGGAACAGCCCGAGCACCGCCCTCGCGGTGAACAGCCCCTCGTCGATTATGCGCTTCAGCAGGGCCTGCGCGTCAGCGAGCAGCTTGCGTGCCTCCTCACCGACCACGGCGTCATCGAGTAGCGCGGGGTACGTACCCTTGAGCTCCCAGGCCCTGAAGAGCGGATTCCAGTCGATCCAGTCGGAGAGCTCCGCGAGATCGTACTGCTCCAGCGTCGTTATCCCCGCTGCGACCGGCCTCGGCGGAGCGTACCCGTCCCACTCGATCCGGAACTTGCGGCTGCGCGCCTCCGTCAGTGGCAGCGAGCGCTTCACAGCCGCTCGGGCGCCGTACTCCTTGCGGATCCGGTCGTAATCCTCGCGAACGCCATCGGTGAAGGCCTCGCGCTTGGTTTCGCTGCGCAGGCTCCCGGCCGCGGTGACCCCGCGGGATGCGTCGGTCACGTGGATGGTGGGCCCGTGGTACTCGGGCGCGATCCTGACGGCGGTGTGCACCTTGGACGTAGTCGCTCCGCCGATCAGGAGCGGGACGTCGAATCCCTCGCGCTCCATCTCGCGGGCCACGTGCACCATTTCGTCGAGAGACGGAGTGATGAGACCGCTGAGCCCGACGATGTCCGCCTGAAGCTCGCGTGCGACCTCCAGGATCTTCGCCGCCGGAACCATCACGCCGAGATCCACTACCTCGTAGTTGTTGCATTGCAGCACCACGCCCACGATGTTCTTGCCGATGTCGTGCACGTCGCCCTTCACCGTGGCGAGCACGATCTTGCCCCTGGTGCTGGCCGCCCGGCCGTCGCGCTCCTGCTCGATGTACGGCACCAGATAGGCGACCGCCTTCTTCATCACACGCGCGCCCTTCACGACCTGGGGCAGGAACATCTTCCCGCTGCCGAAGAGGTCGCCCACCACGTTCATCCCGTCCATCAGCGGGCCCTCGATGACCTCGATGGGATGGTCGAACTGCTGTCGGGCCTCCTCGGCATCCTCCTCTATGTAGTCGAGGATGCCGTTGACCAGCGCGTGCGTGAGTCGCTCGCTCACGGGCTGCTCGCGCCACCCCAGATCCTCAACCGCGGCGCGCACCGCCCCCTTCGCCTCGCCCGCGATGCTGGTGAGCCGCTCCGTGGCCTCGGGATTGCGGTTGAACAGCACGTCCTCGATCGCCGTGCGGAGGTCCTCCGGTACGTCGTCGTAGACGGGCAGGGCGCCGGCGTTCACGATCCCCATGTCCATTCCGGCGCGGACGGCGTGGTACAGGAACACCGCGTGCATGGCTTCGCGCAGCGCGTTGTTTCCCCGGAACGAGAAGGAGAGGTTGCTCACCCCGCCGCTCACGAACGAGTGCGGCAGTGTCTCCTTGATGGCGCGGCAGGCCTTGAGGTAGTCGTGGGCGTACTCGTTGTGCTCTTCGAGCCCCGTCGCGACCGCGAAGATGTTGGGGTCCAATATGATGTCCTGCGGCGGGAAGCCCGCCTCCTCCGTGAGCAGGCGATATGCGCGGCTGCAGATCTCGATCTTGCGATCGGCGGTGTCCGCCTGGCCCTCCTCGTCGAACGCCATCACGATCGCGGCGGCGCCGTACTGCCGGATGCGTCGCGCCTGCTCGAGGAACGCGGCCTCACCCTCCTTGAGGCTGATCGAGTTCACCACGCCCTTGCCCTGCAGGCACTTGAGCCCCGCTTCGATCACCTCCCACCTGGAGGAGTCGACCACCACCGGGACGCGAGCGATGTCGGGCTCGGCCGCGATCAGGTTGAGGAACGTGCGCATCGCGTCCGCCGAGTCGAGCAGTCCCTCGTCCATGTTCACGTCGAGCATCTGCGCGCCGCTGGCCACCTGCTCGCGGGCCACCTCGACGGCGGTCTCGTAGTCGCCGGCCTTGATGAGCTTGGCGAAGCGGGCGGAGCCGGTGACGTTCGTGCGCTCCCCGATGTTCACGAACAGTGTGTCGGGCCGGATCATGAGCGGCTCGAGCCCGCTCAGTCGGGCGTAGGGCTCGATCTCGGGCAACCGGCGTGGCGTATGCGGTGCAATCGCCTTGACGATGGCGCTGATGTGCGCCGGTGTCGTGCCGCAGCACCCGCCCACCACGTTGACGAACCCGCTGGCCGCGAAGTCCGCGATGATCTCCGCCATCTCCTCGGGCGTCTGGTCGTAGCCTCCGAATTCGTTGGGGAGCCCCGCGTTGGGGTGGCAGCTCACCCACGTGTCGGCCACGTCCGAAAGCTCCTCGAGATACGGACGCAGGTCGCGGGCTCCCATGGCGCAGTTGAGGCCCACGCAGAACAGGTCGGCGTGGCTCACCGAGATCCAGAACGCCTCGGTCGTCTGCCCCGAGAGCGTGCGTCCCCTCAGGTCGGTGATCGTGCCCG
>JAUVTI010000115.1 GCA_030601605.1 Gemmatimonadales bacterium | reverse complement strand
GGCCTGCACCGAGAGGGTGGGGTAATCTGCGCCGGTGCCTTCCCGCTCCAGCACGACGTCCTGCATGCGCTGGCGAGTGATGTCCAGCTGGCGGACGGAGTACACCCAGCCCTCCTCCGCCCGGTATACGAAGTTGTAGCGCGCCATCTGGTTGCGTCGCTCCAGCTCGCCCAGGAGCTCGAGCTGTTTCCGTGTGGCGGGAGGAGCGAGCTCCCCGATCACGAGTCCCAGGCCCGACGCTAGCAGCGCCGCCAGGAGAACGGGCGCCACCGTGCGGTGCAGGCTGCGTCCCGACGCCTTGGCGGCGGTCAGCTCGGCCGTGCGGTTCATGTTCCCGACGCTGAAGACGGTGGCGAACAGCACCGCTGCGGGGAGAATGAGGAAGATCCGGTCGGGCAGGGAGAAAAAGTACGCCAGTGCGACTTCCGAGAACGCCAGGTCCTTGATCAGGTAGTCGTCGAGCTTCTCGGCGAGCTCGATCAGGATCACGAATACGGGTAGCCCGATGGCGGAGAGCAGGAAGATCTTCACCCACTCCCGCATTAGATACCGGTCGAGGGTCGGCATCACGGCGACAGCAGCCCCCGCAGCCTGGACATCCAGCCGGGTCGGCCCGGGCGGCGCGGGGCGCACCCCTCGGTGCGCACCAACCAGAGGCCCACGACCCCCAGGCTCGCTATGAGGATGTTGGTGCCCCACATGGCCAGGAAGGGCGGCAAGATCAGCCTGTTGGCGGCGCTTTCCCCCGCGATCAGCCCTACGTAGTAGAGGGCGAAGATCGACATCCCGGCGCCCAGCACCAGCCCTAGGCCGCCGCGTGGGAACCGGACCGCCAGAGGCACCCCGATCAGCACGAAGATGATGCAGGCGGCGGGGATCGAGTACTTCTTGTGGAGCTCCACGTTGTAGATCGCCTCGCGAATCCGCGCGGCGCGGGCCCGGTCGCGCAGCAGGCGAACGTCCCGGCCGCGGTTCTGCGGCACCACACGGGCGGCGAAGGCCCGGCGCGCCGGCTCGTCGAGCTGCTCGCTGAGCTGCCGGCCCGCCGTGTCCTGGACGGCCTCCTGCGCCTCCAGCTCGGCCGGACCCCACCATCCCCTGATGAGGCCCAGGGCGCGACAGTACAGGCCGTGCCGGAGCCGGGGCGGGGTGGTATCTGGCTCCAGCGCGGGCAGCCCCACCAGGGTCCGCAGTCCATTGATGGCCGCCGCCTCGGCCTGTCGCTCGGTGGTCATGGCGTCGCGCCGCGCGCGCATCGTGACCTCCTCCAGCTGGCACACCCCCATCTCACGGTCGCCCCGGTAGTCGTCGCCTTCGCGCCGCACGAACTCGCTCCCGATCCCCCTGATCAGGATGGTCTGGCGCCGGAAGGCCGTTTGTTGGAACATGCGGGGGTCTTGGCGGTCAAACTCATGTATGGCGCCGTCGTACAGGATGAGCTGGAGGTCTTCCTGGTTGGGGGCGAAAGCCAGGTAGCCGCTGTCGGCGTATATGGTGCGGGTCTGGTCCACCAGGTTGTAGAGCGTGACGTCCCTCATGCGGTAGGTCGCCTGGTCGATCTGGGCCGCGCGCAACAGGGTCTGTCCCTTCCGCACCTCGTTGACCACGTGTTCCTTGAGGGAGAAAGTGGGCTTGGTGCGGTAGATGGAAGTCATCAGGGTGCGCAGCCGGTGGTTCGTCCGGGGCAGCACCTGATCGCCGAACAGGAAAGACACGAAGGCCACGACCGTGGCGGCTGCCAGGAGCGGCCGCATGAGCTGTCCGAGTGATACCCCTCCCGCGCGGATGGCCGTCAGCTCGCGGTCGCCGGTCATCCTGCTCATCGTGTACAACACGGCAACCAGAACCGCCATCGAGAGCGTGATTGCGATGAGGAAGGGAATCGTGAGCAGGAAGAACTCGAGCACCACGGTCGAAGGGATGCCCTTCCCGATGAGATCCCCCAGCTTCCTCGCGATCTGACGCAACAACTCGAAGCTCGTCAACGCGGCCAGCGCGAAGAGGAACGGCAGAGCATGCTGCCGGAGCAGGTAGCGGCGCAGTATCCTCATAAATGAGTGTAACTCACCAACTTGTAACGACTTGAGGCGCTCATTATATTGACCAACCTCGCCTCCCACAAGGGTTACCCTCTCCCAGGTCGAATGTGTCCTACCATCGCGTAGCGCTCGTCCTGGTCGGTCTGATCGTCGCGGCGGCGCCGGGGCGTGCCCAGCAGGAGGGGGCGCCTGCGCCGCGGCTGAGCCTGCGTCTGAGCCGCGATACCCTGACGTTTCGCAGCCACGGCGCGCTGGAGCCGGGCGGGTGGCTGGGACTCAGGACCACCCCCAGTCTGGTGGCGGACAGGTGGGAGCGCGAGACCCTGAGGCAGATAGAGCGCGCCCGCTGGCAGCGCTTCAGCGCCGGCTTCCTGGCAGATCTGAACCTAGTACCGGAGGAGCCCGCCGACACGACAGGCCGACGCCGCATAGCGATCCCGCGGCCGGGGGACATCGCCCAGCAGGAAGGGCCGGGCACGTTTGCCGCGCTGGGCCGCTACGCCGATCTCGGCATCGATCTGCGCGCGCGCATGGAGGTGAGGTTCGACAAGCTCCGCAACGCGAACTGCACGGCCGCCACCGCCGGAACCGCCAGCGTAGGCTGCGCGGGCGGTTTTCCCACCCCCACCCTCGACGAACAGTTCCGGGTGCTTGCCGGCGGGATCGTGAGCCAGCGGTTCTACGTCAACGTGGACTTCGATACCGAGCGCGAGTTCAGCGTCAACAACAACATCAACGTGTGGTATCAGGGCCTCGAGGACGAGATCCTGCAGCGGGTCGAGGTCGGGAACGTGACATTCCGGACGCCACCGTCGCGCTTCATCACCGCGGCGATCCCGGCTAACTCGTTCGGCATCATGGCCGACGTGCAGCTCGGCCCCGTGGAGTTCAGCGGCATCTATGCGCAGCAGAAGGGCTCGGCCGTCCGCACGCGCACGTTCCGGGTCGGTGACACGACCACGCAGCCCGTCAGTTTCCTTGCGCGTGACCTGGACTTCCAGCAACGCAAGTTCTTCTTCGTAGTCAACCCCTTCGACATTCCCGGCTACCCTGACATCGACGTTCTCAATCTCAACCGCGACGGCGTTCCGCCCGAGCACCGTCCCACCGGTGTGCGCATCTACCGGCTGCGCGCGCAGTCGAGCAATCAGACTGCCAACGCCAACCTCGGCGGTGTAGACGCCATCGCACGCAGGGATGACAGCTCCCAGAAAGTGGGGCCGTTCTCGTGGGAGCTGCTGGTCGAGGGACGTGACTACTATCTGGATCAGTCAGGCCTCTGGTTCGGCATGGCCGCGCAGCTGGGGACGGACGACTTCATGGCGGTTTCCTACACGACCGCCGCGGGCGACACGGTCGGCACGTTTCCGTCCGTGAACGGGACCGGCGACACGCTGCAGCTCATCTACGAGCCGCGGCAGAGCACGGCCGAGCCGACATTCTTCTACGAACTGCGCAACTTCTACCGCGTGGGCGGGAGCGGGATGGACCGTGCTACGGTCGACCTGGCGATCCTGGTGAACGAGTCGGAGCAGCCGCTGGACGGAAGCGGGACGTATCTGTCCCTGCTGGGACTGGCTCTCTCCGTCGACCCCTCCACCATCGACGAATTCAATCGGGTGTTCCCGCGGCCGCGCGACCCCAACAACGGCCTGCCGCTGCGGGACAATTACGTGGTGTTCCCCCACGCGACGCCGTTTGCTGATTCGTCGGTCCTGGCGCCCGGTGATCTCAACGACTCGCTGTACAAGACTCCCACCTACCTGATCAGAACCGAGGGACCGCCGCCCAAGTACAGCATGGAGCTGAACTACGAAGCGACCGGCGCTGGAGACCGTGCCACGCTGAATCTGGGCGCGCTCCAGATCCGCGACCGAAGCGAGAAGATATTCGTAGGTGACCGCCAGCTCGAGCGCGGCATCGATTACGACATCGACTACACGATCGGCCAGGTGTTCTTCCTGAACCCCGATTCGCTCTTCACCGGCCCGACCGACGTGCGTGCGCAGTTCGAGGAGAATCAGCTGTTCGATACGGCGCCGAAGAGCATCTTCGGGTTCGCGGCGACATACAACCTGAGCCGCGACAGCCGGTTCCACGCCATAGGACTGTTCCAGCGCGACCGCTCGACCTTCACGCGTCCGCAGCTCGGCTTCGAGCCACAGGCGGGGTTCATCGGCGGCGTGACGGCAGACCTGCTGTTCCGGCCCGGGGGCCTGACCGAGCTGCTCAACGCCCTGCCGCTCATTCAGACGGACGTGCCCCCGCGACTCGAGATCGACGCCGAAGCGGCCGTCTCGGATCCCAATCCCAATCGGACGGGAATCGCGTACCTGGAGGACTTTCAGGGGGTGTCGTCGCTCCCGATCCGGCTCACGGAGCGGGACTTCCAGCTGGGGAGCACTCCGCTCTCGGGCCAGGGACTCCCGCCCCAGTACCTCGATGGGGGGCAGTTTTCCCCCCGCGACGTCGTGCCGATGGTATGGCAGAACGTGCTGCGGACCTCCACCGGGATCCTCGAGTTCGAGCCTCGGGAGATCGACTCCACCATCGTCCTCGTGGGAGCGGGCGTGGCGGTGGAGCCGGTCCTTTGGCTCTCACTGTTCCCGGACACCGTGGGAGGCGCCCCCGACCCCGGTACGGGCGAGCCGCGCTGGTTCCTGCCCCACACGCCGGGCCCGCGGTGGCGCAGCATTACGCAGCCGTTCGGATTCGGATCCGGAGTGGGCATCGACCTGTCACGGGTGGAGTTCCTGGAGTTCTGGGTGCTGGAGGACGCGGAGCTCACGGCCCGGCAGCAGGGAGCGGCCCTCGTGTTCGACTTCGGCACCGTTCAGGAGGACGCGCCCGGCACGGCGCCCGACGAACTCTTCGCGTCAAACGGCGATACGACGTTCACCGGATTCCGTTTCGTGGGCGTAGACCGGCTCGACACGGAGCGGGACTCCGTAACCAACACATACAACGCCCAGATTGACGACATCGGCATCCTGGGCGACTTGCTGGACTCGATCGTCGACGGGAATACCGGGGAGATCATCGAAGACTACGCGATGTGCGATCTGCGCGGCGTGGCCGGGCTCTCCGCGTTTCCGCTCGGCGACCTCGCGGCGATCTGCACGCGCCGCAACAGCCGGCTGAGCACGGAGGACCTGAACGGGGACAACCGGCTGGACACGAATCTGGGTGTGGTCGAGGAGGACGTGTTCCGCTCCGTGTTCCCCGTCGGGGACGAGCGCTTCTACGTGCGCGACGGGGTCACGCATTTGGACGGGCTGGGCCGGCCGCTCACGTGGCGTCTGTACCGGATCCCGTTCCGAGTGGACTCGTCCGAGGTCGGGAACCCCGACATCCGCCAGGTCCAGGCGCTCCGCACGACGCTCGTGGCGCCGGGCCAGGGGTCTGCCGAGGCGGAGAAGGAGTTCTACTTCGTACTCGCACGCATGCGGCTCGTGGGCGCACCGTGGCTCAAGCGCTCCGAGACGCCGATCCTGGGCATCGGCGGAGGCGACGTGCAGTTCCAGGGCCAGGTGAGGGTGACGGTGGCGAGCACCGAGGACCAGCAACTCGGCTACGAGCCACCGCCAGGTACGACGGATCTTCCGGAGCAGACGAGTCAGGCGTTCGAGGTCGGTGTGACCCAGGTGAACGAGGCGGCCCTTCGCGTGCTGGGTTTCGGTCTCGGGGAGCGCGAGCGGGCCGAGGCGTTCATCCGATACACGGCCGAGGGGGACAAGAACTTCCTTCTCTACAAGTTGCTCCGGGTGTGGGCGCGGGGCCGCGGCAGCGGGTGGGGTCCGAACGGCGATCTCGAGTTCTACATCAAGGCCGGATACAACGTCGACAACTACTACCTGTACCACGCGCCGGCGCTCACCGACTCCTGGGAGCCCGAGGTCCTGATCGACATCCCCACGTGGCTCCTGCTGCGGGCACAGATCGAGGAGCGGTGGCTCTCCGGGGAGCCGCCAGGCGGGGCGGCGGCGTGCGGCCTCGGCGACACGACCGCCTACGTTGCGTGCGACTCTACGGGCCGCTACCTGGTACAGGTGAAGGACCCGGGCATCACGCCGCCCAGCCTCGCGCGCGTCTCCGAGGTGGCGACCGGCATCTTCCGGGTTACCGAGAACATGGTTGTGGACACCGCGGAGCTGTGGGTGGACGACATTCGGCTCAGCGATGTCGTGGACGATGCCGGTTATGCGGCGGTCATCAACGTGCGGCT
>JAUVTI010000080.1 GCA_030601605.1 Gemmatimonadales bacterium | reverse complement strand
CCGTTTCCCGTTTCCCGAGCAGTCCCGGTCCCCCCGCCGTTCCTCCCGCCCCGACCCACACGCGGTCATTCCCGAGATCTCCTCCGATGTGGACCTGCGCGGCATGCGCGCCGAGGAGGCCGAGGGCGAAGTGATCGCTGCGCTGGACGCGGCGGTTGTCGCCGACCTCCCGTTCCTGCGCATCATCCACGGCAAGGGCACCGGAGCGCTGCGAAGTGTCGTGCAGGACCTGCTCGGGCAGGACAGCCGCGTCGCCAGGCACGCCCTGGCGCCGCCCGAACAGGGCGGCTCGGGGGTGACGATCGTGGAGCTCAGGCAGTGAGTCCTATCCCCGACGACATCATCGAACAGGTGCGTGACAGCGCCGATCTGGTGACCCTCCTCGGAGAGCACGTCGAGCTCAGGCGCACCGGCTCCGACTACCGCGGTCCCTGTCCGTTTCACGGCGGCAAGCATCGCAACTTCGCGGTCATTCCAAAGAAGCAGATGTTCTACTGCTTCGTGTGCCACGAGGCCGGGGACATTTTCAGCTTCTACATGAAGAAGCTGGGGATGGATTACCCCACCGCGGTGCGCGAAGTGGCCGCCAAGGTCGGCATAACGATTCCCGAGCGGCGCACCGGCGGCCCCGATCCGCGCGAGCCCTTCTTCTCGGCGGTGGACGCCGCGGCCGACTGGTACGCTCGCCGCCTGCGTGAGGCGGACGATGCGAAGGCGGCGCGGAGCTACCTGGAGGGGCGGTCGTTCGGCGTCGAGAAGCTGGGACCGTTGGGGCTCGGCTTCGCGCCCAAGGGCGCCGCGTTCCAGGGGGCGATGGAGCAGCTGGGCGTTGCCACCGAGGTGATGCTGGAGGCGGGACTCCTGCTGCGCCGCGCCGACGGCTCGCTCGGACCCCGTTTCTGGAACCGGCTGCTGTTCCCGATCCACGACCTCAGAGGCAGAGTGGTCGGATTCGGCGGCCGTGTGCTGGGAGAGGGAGAGCCGAAGTATCTCAACTCGCCGGACACCCCGATCTTCCACAAGGGCACGCTGCTGTACAACCTGCATGCGGGCAAGCACGCGATTCGCAGAGCGGAGCGCGCCGTCGTGGTGGAGGGGTACTTCGACGTGCTGCGGCTCGTGGACGTGGGCGTCGAGGAGGTCGTCGCCCCCCTGGGAACGGCGCTCACGCCGGACCAGGCGCAGCTCGTGAAGCGCTACACGAAGAACGTCGTGTTGCTGTACGACAACGACGCCGCCGGGCTGCGCGCGAGCTTCCGGGCGGGCGACGTGCTGCTGCAGGCGGGTCTCAGGGTCACCGTGGCTACGCTACCGGCCGGCCAGGACCCCGACTCCCTCGCGCTGAAGGGCGGACCCGACGCGGTGGGCACCGTGCTCGACGACGCACTCGACGTGTTCGAGCGCAAGCTGCAGCTGCTGGACCGCAAGGGCTGGCTCGGCTCCCTCGCGGGGCGCCGCCGCGCCCTGGATCGGCTGCTTCCCACGCTGCGCTCGGCCGCCGACCCCGTCACGCGTGACCTCTACGTCATGCGCTGCGCCGAGGCGCTCGGGATATCGCGCGAGTCGGTGGCGCAGGAGACGGAGCGCGGCCCCCGTCCCGGAGCGGCCCCGCGGCGGGCGACGCCCGCCGGTGCGCCTGCCGAACCGAGGCCCGGGCGCAGGCGCGGCTCCCGCTCCGAGCACGAGCTGCTGCGCGTGATGGTGCACGAGCCGGCATGGCGGGCTCGCATCGCGGAGGGACTGGCAGGCGTGGAGCTGAAGCCGGGGCCCGAGCGCGAGCTGCTCGAGATTCTCTCGCAGGTGGAGGCGGAAGTCGCCGGTGGAGAGCTGCTCGACCAGGTGGAGGGCGAAGCGCGCGGCCTGCTGGTGCAGCTCCTGGCGGAGGAGTGGGGCCAGCTCAACGTGGACGCGATCGTGAACGGCGCGCTGGGCAAGCTGGAGAGCCGCGCGCTGGTCGAGCAACTGCGCGCGATAGAACGGCAGATCACCGTTGCAAGTGAGGATGAGAAGATGGAGCTGGCTCGCGAGAAGGAATCACTGAGCCGGCGCATTGCGCGATTGGATCCGGGTCACTGGAACGTCATCACCAGACGGAGGAGTGGCAGTGCACGCTGAACTGAAGACGTTATTGAACTTGCAGGAGAAGGACAAAATCGTCATGGCTCTCGAGGCCGAGCGCAAGGCGCTCGAGCCCGAGCTGGAGGAGCTGAACGGCAAGCTCTCTGCGGTCGAGGAGACCGCCGCCGCGGCGCAGGTGCGAGTGGAGGAAGCCGACGAGCGCCGCGGAGAGTTGGAAGCCAAGATCGAGGGCTACCGCATCATGCAGGAACGGCGGCGCCAGAAGCTCGAGTGGGTGCGCGGCGCGAAGGAGGCGTCCAACTTGATGGCCGAGCTGGACCTGGCGCGCTCGGTGCTCGCCAAGGAAGAGTCCGAGTGGGTTCGCTCGGCCGACAGGGTGCAGGAAGCGCAGCGCAACGCGGAAGAAGCGGCGGCTGCGCTCGAAGAGCTCAAGGCGGAGCAGGCGCCCAAGCGGGAGGAGATTGCGGCCAAGCAGGTCGAGTCCGACGACAAGCTGCAGGCGGCGGGGGCCGAGCGCGACGAGGCGGCCCGAGGCCTGGATGCCGCGATGCAGGAGCGCTACAGCCGCATTCGCCGGGGCCGGGCCCCGCTTGCGCTGTATCCGCTGCGCAACGGTGCGTGCGGGCACTGCTTCACGTCGGTCCCGCTGCATCGCCGCCAGAAGATCCTCACCAGCGAGGGGATCGAGTCGTGTGAGGCCTGTGGGGTGCTGATCTATCCCGAGGACGAATGATCGCGGGTCCACTTCGGTGGGCCCTAGCGCCGCCCGCCAGCCCCGAGTTGGTAGCGCCGCTGGCCGGTGCCCTCAACATCCCTCCCACCCTGGCCGCGCTGCTGGTGCAGCGGGGGTACACCTCGCCAGAGGAGGCGAAGCGCTTCCTGCGGCCGGGTATCCAGTCTCTCAGTGATCCATACGTGCTGCGCGACATGGATCGCGCAGTCGAGCTCGTGACGCGGGCCGTGCGCGAAGGGCACCCGATCCTGGTGCACGGCGACTACGACGTGGATGGCCAGTGCGCGACGGCGATGCTCACCCGCGTACTGCGGGCGGCCGGCGCCGTGGCGATTCCGTTCGTGCCGCACCGCGTCCGCGACGGCTACGATTTCGGCCCCGCGGGCCTGGCGCAGGCCAGGGAGCACGGCGCCCGTCTGATCCTCACTTGCGACTGCGGCACGAGCGCGGTCGAGCCGGTGCGGGCCGCACGGGACGCGGGCATCGAAGTGGTCGTCACCGATCACCATCTGCCGGGCGTAGTGGCGCCGGCGAGCGCGGTGGTGAACCCACAGCATCCCGAGTGCGCATCGCCGCTCAAGCAGCTCTGCGGCACGGGCGTGGCGTTCAAGCTCGCCCAGGCGCCCGGGGCGGAATTGGGCCTCCCCGACAACCTGCCGTATCACTTCCTGGATCTCGTCGCCCTGGCCACCATCGCGGACGTGGTTCCGCTGACGGGCGAGAACCGGCCCCTCGTGCGCTTCGGACTCAAGACGCTGGCCGGCTCCCGCTGGGTCGGCGTGCGCGCCCTGGTGGAGGTGACGGGCCTGAAGGGCTCCAGCATCACGGCGGGGCAGGTGGGGTTCATTCTGGCCCCGCGCCTCAACGCGGCTGGGCGGATCGGCGAGGCGATGGACGGCGTTCGGCTCCTCCTCTGCGACGACGCGGCCGAGGCGAGCACCCTGGTGCGCCAGTTGGAGAAGACGAACACCCGGCGGAAGGAGATAGACGAACGGACTCTCGGCGTTGCCATCGAGGCGCTGGAGCGCACGGTGGACATCGAGCGCGACTACGGGCTGGTTCTCGCGGGAGAGGGGTGGCACCCGGGCGTGATCGGTCTGGTGGCGTCACGGGTCGTCGAGCGCTACAATCGTCCGGCGATTCTGATCTCGATGGACGGTGACGAGGGGCGTGGATCCGGGCGCAGCATCCCGGCGTTCGATCTGCATGCGGGTCTCTCTGCCTGCGCGGATCACCTCGAGCGCTACGGCGGGCACCGCATGGCGGCCGGCCTGACCGTGCGGCGGGACCGGCTCGACGCGTTCCGGGGGGCGTTCAATGAAACGGCGCGCGCGAAGCTCTCGCGCGAGGACCTGATTCCCACGCAGAAGATCGATGCGGTCGTTCCGGTGGAGCGGATGGACGGTGATCTGGAGCGGTTGTTGCGGCACCTCGAGCCCTGCGGCTCGGGCAACCCCGCGCCGGTGTTCGGCGTGAGGGGGGCGAGCGCCACTGACCAGCGCAAGGTGGGCACCAACCACCTCAAGTTCACCCTGGCCGACGGGACCGGAAAGCTCCCGGCGATCGCGTTCAACTGGGCCAACCGAGTGGGAACCGACTGGTGGCGGGAGCCGGTCGACCTGGCCCTCAAGCTCGAGAGGAACGAGTGGCGGGGAAGGAGTGTGCTCCAGGCCCGGGTGGTACAGATCAAACCGGCCAACGACCGGGAAGCATGACCGATGCGCGTCATCGCGGGTGAGTTCGGCGGCCGCGTGCTGCAGCCGCCGGCGGGGCGAAAGGTGCGTCCCACTACCGACCGCGTGCGGGAGGCCTGGTTCAACATCCTGGCCCCACGGCTTCCCGGAGCCAAGGTGCTCGACCTGTTCGCCGGATCCGGAGCGCTGGGCCTGGAGGCACTCTCGCGCGGAGCGGTGAGCGTGGATTTCGTGGAGCTGTTGCCGGCGTCCCTCGAGGTGCTGAAGGAAAACGTGGAGTCGCTGGGCGTGGCCGAGAGGGTCCGGATCCGCAGGGCCGACGCGCTTCGGTTTGCTGGCCGGCTGGATCCGGGAGCCTACGATGTCGCCGTCGCCGACCCGCCATACGTCACGGATCATGCGGCCCAGCTGCTCGACATCTTCCGCGAGCGGCCTTTCGCCCAGATCTTGGTGTTGGAGCATCGCGCGGCGCTCACGCTGGCCGGTGACGAAACCCGACTTTACGGCGACATCGCCCTTACCTTTGTGCACGCCCCATGACACGAATAGCGATCTACCCCGGCTCCTTCGATCCCGTGACTCGCGGTCACGAGGACATCGTGCGCCGCAGCCTTTACCTGGCGGACGAGCTCATCGTGGCGGTGGCCGCCAACCAGGAGAAAGAGCCGCTGTTCACGATCGACGAGCGTGTCGAGCTCCTCAAGATCGCGCTCGGCGACCTGTCCGGCGTCGAGGTGCGCTCGTTCGACGGATTGCTGACCGAGTTCGCGCGCGAGCACAAGGCACACATCATCATCCGTGGACTGAGGGCGTTCAGCGACTTCGATTACGAATCGCAGATGGCGCTGATGAACCGGCAGCTCGACCCGGACCTCGAGACCGTCTTCCTCGTGCCGGCGCTGCACCTCACCTACCTGAGCTCGAGCCTGGTGCGGGAGGTGGCGCGGCTGCGCGGGGACGTGAGCTCGCTGGTGCATCCGGCGGTGGACGAAGCGCTCCGGGCCAAGCTCGGCGGGTGACGTTCAGGGAGGGACTGCGCAAGCGGGCCGCAGCCGCCGGCCGCACTGTCGTCCTGGCCGAGGGCTGGGACGAGCGCGTGCGCGCCGCCGCCCGAACGCTCGAGCGGGAGGACATCGCCGAGGTGATCCTGATCGAGCGCTCGATGGCCGGCGATGCCCGGCTGGAGCGCGTGGCGGAGTGGCTTGCGGGTCGCAGGCCCGACAAGGTCAGGGACAGGGCTCACGCGCGGGAGCTGGCCGACGATCCGCTGCGCTTCGCGGCGTCTCTGGTGGCCCTCGGCGAGGCTGACGCGGCGGTGGGCGGGGCCGTGCACCCGACGGCTGACGTGCTGCGCGCCGCCCTGTGGGCGATTGGCCCGGCGCCCGGGATCACGACCGTCAGCAGCGCGTTCTACATGTCGTTCGACGAGACGCCCCATGGAGCGCTGCTCCAGCTGGCGCGGGAGCGCTGCGACAGCGGCAACGTGCTGACATTCGCCGACTGCGGCGTGGTGCCGGACCCCTCCGCGGAGCAGTTGGCCGAGATCGCGCTCGTGGCGGCCCGCGATCACCTGCCGCTGGTGGGCGACGATCCCGTGGTGGCGTTCCTGTCCTACAGCACGAACGGCAGCGCCACGGGGCCGCGGGTGGACAAAGTGCGCGAGGCAGTGAGACGGTTCCGGGAGATCGCGCCGGACATGAGGTGCGACGGGGAGTTGCAGGGAGATGCGGCGCTGGTGCCGGCCGTGGCAGACCACAAGGCGCCGTCATCGGAGGTCGGGGGCTGCGCCAACGTGCTGGTCTTCCCCGATCTTGACAGCGGGAACATTGCGTACAAACTGGTGCAGCGGCTGGCAGGTGCGACAGCCACGGGTCCGATCCTCCAGGGGCTGGCCCGCCCGATGATGGATACGTCGCGCGGGGCCACGGCCGAGGATGTGGTGGACGTGGCCGCGGTGGGCCTGCTGCAGGCGACGGCACCGACAGGGAATACACTCGAGGAGGGAGCATGAGCTTCACGGTGCGGAAGGACGATGCGACCGGCGTCGTGCACGTGCGCATAGACGGGCAGTTGATCGTGGGCAACCGGCACGATCTCAAGAAGAAGGTGCTGGATGCGATGGACGAGGGAGAGCGCAAGATCGTGATCGACTTCACCGAGACCGGCTACATCGATTCCTCGGGGCTCGGAGTGCTGGTCTCGCTGTCGAAGAAGATTCGCGAGGTGGGCGGCGACCTTCGCCTGGCCGGGCTCAACGACGATCTCCGGACGCTGTTCGAGCTCACCAAGCTCGACACCCTCTTCACGATCATGGGCTCGGCGGAGGAGGCGGCCGGCTCGTTCTGATTACGTGACGGCTCCCCTCCGGCTCTACGTCCGCCGGAGCGAGACGCCCGAACCGGACAGCGACGCCCGTCGCGTCCAGATCTCGCTCCGGGTGCCGACCGACCTCGACGTGGTCGAGGAGACGGTCGATCTCGTCGCCCGCCACTGCCTGGCGTGCGGCGTGCCGCCGCGCGCGGCGCGTTTCATCGTTCGCGTCGTGCTGTGCGAAACGCTCGCCAACGCCATCGTCCACGGCAACCAGATGGACCCGTCCAAGCGGGTGGAGGTGCGCGTGGAGGTCGGTTCTTCGGAGGTCTCGCTGCACGTGCGCGACGAAGGCAACGGATTCAATCCCGGCCTGATTCCCGATCCCACCGAACCCGACCGCATTGACCTGACCCAGGGCAGGGGCCTCTTCCTCATCCGCCAGCTGGTGGACGAGGTGCACTTCAACGAACGGGGGAACGCGATCTGCATGATCATGCGCCGCGAATAGAGCGGCTGGACGGCATCCTGCGCTCGTTGGGCACGATGACCGGATGCCGTCTGCGTCTGTGGCGCTATGGGCGCGGGCGCCTGCGCCCCGTTGTGGGCGCGGGCGACGCCCCGGCGCCGCGCGTCGACGTGGACGAGAACGGCGTGGTGACTCCAGCCGAGCCGGGGCGCTGGCTCGCGCGCGTTTCGGACACCGGCGGCTACTGGTACGAGATCGTGGATGCCGAGGGCGATCCCGCAGAGGCTGCCGAGACGCTGGCTCCGCTCCTGGCGGGCCTGCTGGACCGCGAGCGCGACACGCTGCGTCTCGCCAAGCAGTTGGCGTCCCGCTACGAGGAGATCGAGCTGCTCTACACGATCAGCGAGACGCTCGGGCGCACTATCAGGCTGGAGGAGGCCGCCCTCACCATCCTCAGCGAGGTGAGCGACGTCGTGGGGGCCAGGCGGGCGTCCATCTTCGTACACGACGAGGAGGGGGCCATCCTCCGGCCCGTGGCCGCGCTCGGGAAGGACGTGGACGTGCTGCACAACCTCAGCGTGGACGATCCCGAGTCCATCACGGCTCGGGTGTTCCGCACCGGCGCGGCGGTGGAGCACGATCCGCGCGAGCCGCAGAAGCCCAATCCGGCGGTGCACGGCGATCGCGGGTATCGCGGCTCTGCGTTTCTCTCTGTGCCCATCGTGTATCCGACGGCCAACGGCGAAAAGCGCCCCATCGGTGTAATCAACCTCACCGACCGCATCGGAACCGACGCGTTCAGCGGCGGCGAGCGGCGGCTGGTGAACGCGGTGGCCTCCCAGATCGGAGCGGCCATCGAGAACGCACGGCTGGTGGAGGAGGACCTCGTGCGGCAGCGGGTCACGCAGGAGCTGGAGCTGGCGCACGGACTGCAGATGAAGCTGCTCCCCAGCCCCGACATCCTGGGGCCGGGAGTAGACCTGTCCGCCCGCTGCGTACCCGCGCGGAGCGTGGGCGGCGACTTCTACGACTTCATGCGCCTGCCCAAGGGCAGGATGGGGGTGATGCTGGGCGACGTGTCGAGTCACGGCTTCTCGGCCGCGCTCATCATGGCCCTGGTGCTCTCCGCGGCCGGCATCCACGCGGAGGAGGTGAGCTCCCCCGACGCGATGCTGCGCCGCCTGCTCGAATCGGTTGCCCAGGAGTTGGCCGAGACCGAGATGCACCTGTCGCTGTTCTACGGCGTGCTGGATCCGGAGGCCGGGAAGCTGCGCT